>QIBA01000122.1 GCA_003225175.1 Acidobacteriota bacterium | reverse complement strand
TTCTTGAATTGCCTCGGGATTACCATATTTGAAGCTCAGCAATAAAGCGAAGGAGCAAGATCAAACCAGCGCATAACCGCCAATCTCGAGGTGTTGCAATATCACCTGGAATTCATCGCTCATAAGAAATGCTTTTTCCGCGCTAATGGTCGGGTGTGTCATGAGTTCCACATTGCTTGACTTCGCCAAGGCCGCGACTCGATCCAGTTTCTTTCCCTCAATGCACTGAATCAGGTCGAAAAAATAGTCCGGAAGACGATATCGACGAGCGAGCCAGCGATCGACAAGGTACCGGTAGGCCCGGTTCAACCAGCTCTTTTCGCCAGGCGAAAAGGAGAAGTTCCGCCGAACTCGCGTACCGGCCGGCATGCGCTTGCTTAAAAGGAAGTTAGCACATAAATGCATGTGATGGTGCCCGTCAACATGTGACGGCAACCTCTCGAATAATCGCGAGAACTCCTCCATCTGTGCACGGTACGAAAAGGCGAACGCCTGTCGAAGAAGCGGGTTGTACAATAGCTGCGCGTATTTGTTTCGCCGCAAGAACCTGACTATTCGTCTATGATGCTCTTTAAGAGCTTCGGGACAACTTACATCTGTGAACTCTTCAGAAAAATTAAGATGCAGCCCAACATCATCTAGCTGGTGGTCTTTCGCCAGCTTCGCGGCCCGCATCGAATCGCCCATGAAAACCATGGCGCTAACCGACGTGATTCGCCCCGCTTGATAGCATCTTAGGGCGCTGTCCGTTTCAGCCACTGAACGGCCCCAGTCATCCGCATTAACGATTAGCACGTGGAAGAGATCAAAACCCGAACTACAATAAGCGAAGATGACGGGGGAACGTACGGAGCCCTCGCTTCCACGGTCACGGCAGTTGAATCCGAGTTAGTCAAACCATGAAGTGTTCTCATCGTGCATTACCGATTATCTGAGTCTGCGCAGAAGACGCGCCGGATTGCCTGCGTAGACACCCGGTGCGGTGATGTCATTGGTGACGACTGCACCGGCGCCGATGACGACATTGTCACAAATGATGACGGGGAGGATGGTAGCATTTGTTCCGACACTCACAAAATTGCCAAGTTTAGTTTCCATCCAGAGGCTCCGTTCCTTCGCCGGGCCCCCATGAACGAAGCGATCATTGATAAACATCGCACCGTGAGAAATGAAGGAGTCGTCGCCGATACTGACGAGTTCACAGATAAATGAGTGTGACTGAACCCGGCAGCGCTTACCGATTTTCGCTCCTTTTTGTATCTCAACGAATGGTCCGACAAAGCTGCCATCCCCAATCGAGCATCCATAGAGATTGACCGGCTCGACGACAGTGACGTTCTTACCAAACTCAACATCGACAATCCCACTATGCGAGACCTTGGGCGCCGCCGTGCGGGGTTGCCTCAATGGCTGGATCCAGCGGGCGCGCTGGCTCACGGAGTGCCTCCCACCTTACCGGTCTGAGGCCGAACCTCTGGCTCGAACAAAGAACAAGTCGATCGGTCTCCGTGCATTAACCTTTGTATGAGCCGTTCATGTCTTCGCCAGAAGCTTCTCGTATGCGATCAAAATTAAGTACGCGTCCAACACGTTTCACGCGATTAAGTGTGCTTCGCGAATGAGATTGGAAACCTGAGTCAACGAATCGGCATCGACAGCCACAAGGTGATGGAGATCTAACTCAGCTACCAAGGTTGACGTCCGTTCTACCGAAGCTGTCACGCACGAATAAATAGCCGCCACTCGTTCAGCGACCTGATCGTTATGTTTTCCTATGATCGTGAACGGAGGATGATAAAAATCATCGACAGCGGTGCTTTCACGCATGAACTCGGGGTTCATGCAGACACCCAAGTCCTTCGCCTCGTTTTAGCCTGATGCTTTTCCAGTATCGGCCGCACGACATTGTCCAACGTCCGAGGCAAGACCGTGCTACGAAGAACGACGATGTGAAAGCTGTTTTTTTCTCGTAGTAATTCGCCGATCTGACAACTCTTTCCACCTGCATCAGATCCAAGCTGCCGTTGTCATGCCCGGGTGTCCAAACGCAGATTAGCGAGAAGTCTCCCAATCTCTGGACAGAGTGAGCCGGTTGCAGGCGTCCGGCTTCGACCCCGTGCGAGATCAAGTCTCCCAAACTCGGTTCGATTACTGGCTTTTGCCATGGTTAGTCAGGATACCTTCGTTTCTTGTAAATCGACACCGGTCACGTAATGTCCCATATCGGCCAAGCAAGCGGCCGTGACACAGCCGACATATCCCATTCAAAAAACTGTGATCTCCATCGGAATGATCGCCGCTAACGGCTAAGCTTCATTTGATTCAATGCTGTGCCTTGTTCTGCGTTAGCGCTGTACTCCCGAGGAGATAAGCAGCGACTTGTCGAGGCAGAGCAGGCCAATACCCGCCGGTTACCTTGACCGAATATAATTCAAGAGCTCCTTGTAAAATGCAATCGGGTACTCCCCAGCCTTGGGTCTGGCCTCAGCCAACGCGATGTAGTCTGGATGTGTGTTGATTAAAGCCATTCCGCCGTGCTCTGCGATCCAGTCGAGTTTTCGACGCCAGATCTCCGTCGTCTTCTCAGATAACAAGAGGAAAGTGTGGAATCCTGCGGGAGAGTGTAGGGAAGCTCAGGTAACCTCTTGCAGCGCAGTTACGCGTTGACTGTAGAGCAATAAGGCAATTGTCATTTGGGCGTGGCACCCAGAACGGAAAGATAGTGTGACGTCCGTCTGGCTGCGGCTCGAATGGGGCCGTGTCGAACGTGGATGCATTGTATTGCACGTCGAGATCATGCAGCCAATCGAGATTGCGCAGCATGAACCCCGATCTAAATCCCGCTACTCCCCATTCACGTGCATAGCGGATAATTCGCTCGGCGCGGCGATTGAACCCGCGCTATGAGGAAAAGAGGTGACCGTCATGCCTGAGGTTGTGTATCCCAATCTCAAACCCTGGCAGTCAGCTCATCTGGAACCCGGTAATTTCCCTCAGGAACAAAATTAAAACGAGGAGCAAAACCCAAGCTCCATCTCCAGCTACGAAGCGAGCGGCAATTTGCCAGGCCTGCACTACTCTCTACATAATGGGTGAGAACAAATGCAAATTTCTCGCTCTCCCGCCCGCCTTGCCAGTTTGAAGGCGGACGCTCGGACGCGGGCATGATTGGCCATACGTCGCCGAGCCGGTCGCGCAGGCGCACAGCAAGCTTTCGCCGCGCCTCCGTCCGGATCGCCTGTGGAACGAACGGCTTTAATCCGTTAATTCTGCTTAATTGGCTTAGCTTACTATGTGCCATCGAGCCACGCAGGAACACGAGCACGTGCTTTGTTAACCACTACTGACACATTGTCGCGGTCGGCGATTAATTTTCTGTAGCTTCGGTTAACCACGTCCCGGTTGTTCCTTTCTGCTTCTACGACAAGCAAAAGCTTGTCCATAAAAGCGGCCATTCCCCACGTAGGGCTCGTGTCGTACAGCGGCGGCATGTCAAAAATGATGTAGTCGAAGTCACTGGCTTTCATGTTTGGCATCATGTCGAAGAACTTTTTTAATCCTAACTGCGCTGGCCCACCAGTATTGGGCGATCCGACCGTGGCGAGGTATAAATTATCGGCAGCTGATGTCATTTCCTCCGATGGCTTCAGAGCTGCCTTCAACGGATAGGCAGGCTTACCTTTAAAAAACGGATGAACGTCTTCAGGGCCACGATTAACATCGACAAGGAGGACCTTGCCCTCGTCTGTTTCTGAAAGTGAAGCAGCCAGGCCGGCAGCAAGGCTGGAAGCGCCTGCCGCTTTAGAAAATCCAGCGATACCCACAAGCTTCGGCCTATGCGTGAGATGATTCAGTTCGAAATATAGACCCAATCGGTCTCGGATGGCATCGCAGTAGGGCCGGATGAAGTGACCGGAATCCCAAGGAGCGATCTTTGAATTGCGGCGGCCTGTCGTGAGCGCTGCGGGATTGGGTGAAGAACCATTGGGAGGCAACCTTTTCTGTCCGTTAGCACCAGTGCGATACGGGATTGAAAGCATCAACGGAATATCCAACCGGCTTTCCAGCTCCAGTGGTCGGCCGATGGTCGGGTTCAAAAACAACCCCCTGAGTAAGGCAAGAGCTATACCCAAGGCTATACCGCCAGCGGCAATAGCCAGAGAAATCTTGTCGCGTCTTTTGGTATCCAGTGTAGGAGGGGAGGGCCGTTGGACCGCGCTGATGTTAGGCATTTTCGAAGGATCCAGAGCCTCGTCCACGCGCGCTTTTTCGAGCGATGCGGCGAAATACTTGTAATTGTTTGAATCCATCTCGCGTCTGCGCTCTAACTCCTCAATCTGCGGTCGTAGTTCTGAAAGTTGCTTTGTTCGCTGTTGGATGTCGCGAAGCCGCGTCTTAAGTGCCTCAACTTTTGCCTGCTTCGCCGCAAGGAGAGCTTTTGAAGTTTCTGGGGTTTTGTCCGACTGCGACTTCCTCGACGTCCAACTGTTTGCCTTTTTCTGTCCTAACTGATTAACGAGAGCTTGCTGCTCGGCCACGTCCGCCTCAGCGACATTTAACTGCTTCCGAACATCTGCCGTTTCGTCAGCTATCGCATCCTGGCCGCCTTCAAGCGTCGAAACGATCCCAATCTTCTGTCTTAACGTGTTTAGCGCGTCCTCGGTTTGGTTCAAGCGCGCTCGAACGTGATCGGTTTGTTGGGTTACAAAATCGAAGGCGCCAGCGGATCGGTGCACTTCAAGGTGCTTGACGAAATAACGGCTCAACAGCTCCTGCAAAACAACTGGCGCGAGCTGCCAGTTGGGGGTTTTGTAAGATACGAGAATGACGTCGCTTCCTTTGGATGCTCCGACCTCCAACCCGGAGAGAATGCTGCCCGCAGCGGCTGCGTTCGAAGATGCACCAAGCCGTTTCGCACCGATGGCTTTGGCGACTTGGGCGGCCAAAACCCAGCTCGTCAGAATCTGCAC
>QIBA01000121.1 GCA_003225175.1 Acidobacteriota bacterium | reverse complement strand
CGCAGATTTCTTCGAGACGCGAATTGATCGGCGACATGACGTAATGCGCAGTGTTTTGGTCCCAGACATCGGCCATCTACCTGGCGGCGAGCCCGACCGGAAGAATTCCGCCGTTAACGAAACCGAAGTAGCGGCCGCCTGTTCGAGTGACGACAGCAGGCGCGCCGATTTCCTGGAGCTGATCCAGAACCAGAAATGGGTCGCTCGGATTTTCGGGGAGCGGTTCAACCAGGGCATGCATCGCTCGCAGCGATTTTTCGCCGGGAAAAACCCGACGTTCTTCAAGACTGTCGATGTAGTGCCCGGCAAACTGCCGCGCCTTGTCGAGCAACAATGGAAGCTTTTCACGGTCTGCGACTCGACTAAAGGACGTTTGTTCGTTTGCCGTCATATCATCGAGAATAGGCTGACCGGGCCCAGATACAATTCCACGCGCGCGCGAGGGACTCGCCTTTCACGGTCGTTTCTATGGTCCCGGCATTTTTGCGCTGCAAAATACGCAATTCTAGGTAACGCGTCGCAAATCGCCTTCGTCAGGCTTACCTATGATGCGCAATGCGGTCACGGCTCTGAATCACAGGACCGAACTTCGGGAGCGGCTGCGTCGTTTCAATGAACGCAGGAGCGTTCCCTTCCTGTCTGATAGACACGCGGATGACGCCGACCCTCTCTTCGACCCGTAACGCAGTAGTCTGCTCAACACGAGGAATCAGTTCTTCCTTTTCGAGAACAAAGGCGGCGCCGACCGTCGGGTGACCCGCAATTGGCAACTCCGTCGCGGTGTGAAGATCCGAAGGCCGAAATCGTTCTCCTTGTCCTTTGGTGGAAGGACGAAAGTTGTCTCCGACAGATTAAGCTCCCTCGCGATTAACTGCATTGCCGCTTCAGGGACAGCGGCACCATCAGAGAATACAGCGAGCGGGTCTCCCCCGAAGGCGCGATCGGTAAAGACCGCCACAAGGTGGTAGTGAAGCTTCATAAGAGAACTTGCAGATAAAAGTTGGGCCGGTGATCGAACTCCCGTCCAATCTCGCGGAGCTGTTCTACACGAGACAACCCGAGTGATTCATGAAGCGCGATGCTGGCGACTGACTCCGAACAGCAGATCGCTCCGAGCGCGTGATAGCCGATTGGAGCAGTCCGAATAATCAGCTCAGTAACAATCGCCGTTGCATCCGCCTTTGTAGCTGGTCGAGGCGCTGTCATGTGTGCTTGCGGTACTGCATCTCATTCGTGGGCACGAACCCCAGACGCTCATAGAGCTCCCGGCCTTGTCTGGAACTGTGGAGCACTAGTCGGTCGAGCTGCTCGCTTTGCGCCCAGTCAATAACTTGCTGCATCAAAAGCGCACCAAGGCCGTGACGCCGCCACTCAGGTTCTACGTAAACGTTAAGAACAATCGCGTGCGCTCCTTTAGCGATTGTGACGTCACCGGTCTCGTTGTGTAAGGGATGAGGTGCAGCTCGGCGCAATTGAACTCCGGCGCCACCCACGACGATATGGGACGCCTGCTTAGGGCTGGCGAGCCAACCAACGTATTCACCAGCGTCGAGCGCACCTTCAATCCAGGATCGCGAGGCCGCAATCAAACTTTCAACCATCATGGGCGGCACTTCTCCCATGTCTTGGAACATCCGCGCTCGATGTCGTGCTATGAGAAGTGCGTCTTCAGCTCGCCCCTGCCGGATTGTGAATAAGGTGGAAGCAGGACTGGACATTAGCTGCGAGTTACACACCGTCGGCGCTGGACTTGCAATCACTCGTCAACATTAGGACTTTGAACGCTGCTCTTACAGATTCAGTTATGTGAATTTTGATAGGGTACAGAATCCGGCTACGTTACATCTGTACTGGGCTTGATAGTGACGAACTGTACCTGTTTTTTTGGCTTGGGGGGCTCAATCTCTCCGCGATGGTAAAAACTTTGGAGCAGACAGCGCGCGAGCCGCTCTACTCACAAGTCGCTAATAAAATCGGTCAGTTGATTGAAGGTGGAGTGCTGCGGGCCGGAGATCGCATTCCTTCTGTTCGCCGAGCAAGTCGGCAGCACAAAGTCAGCATCACCACAGCGGTTCAGGCGTACCTGGCGTTAGAAAACCGTGGATTGATCGAAGCGCGACCTAAATCTGGGTTCTTTGTCCGGGTTCAACGACACTATGACTTGGGGGAACCAAAGACTTCGCGGCCGAGCAGCGGCGCCGTTCCAACTGAATCACCCACGCTGATCGCGAAGCTCTTGGACGCAACAATGCGACCTGACATCATACAACTGGGCGCCGGCCTTCCGAACGCGCGACTGCTGCCCGTGCAGAAGCTCAATCGCATGCTAGCGGCGGCAGCGCGACGCGCCGGAACCGCTTCGATCGAATACGACATGCCTCCCGGTTGTCTCGCACTCAGGCGCGCGCTCGCGCGCCGTGCTCTGGATTGGGGCGTTAAGATCTTGCCGGAAGAGATCATCACTACGTGCGGGTGCACGGAAGCCATTGTGCTCTGCCTGCGCTCGGTTACGCGAAGCGGGGACACGGTGGCAATTGAGTCGCCTACGTATTTCGGGCTGATCCAGATTATTGAGCAGCTCGGCTTGAGGCCACTTGAAATTCCGACACACCCTCGGACGGGCATGGATCTTGATAGTTTGGAGCGGGCATTACGCGTTCGGCGTGTAACCGCGTGTCTAGTTGTTCCAAACTTTAACAACCCTCTCGGCAGCCTTATGCCTGTGGCGAACAAGGCACGACTCGTCGCGCTGCTGGCGAAGAAGGAAATTCCGCTGATCGAGGACGATCTATACGGCGATCTCTATTTCGATAATGGCGATCGGCCACATGTCGCGAAGGCTTATGACAAGAGAGGGCTGGTGATGCTTTGCGGTTCATTCTCGAAATCGCTCGCACCGGGCTATCGAGTCGGCTGGATGATGCCTGGACGTTACTTTGAAGCCGCACGAAATCTGAAATGTGCGACTATCGGAGCGACGCCCACGCTGCCGCAGCTTGCTCTCGCGGATTACGTCGTCAACGGCGGATATGATCATCATCTAAGGGGGCTTCGACGTGCCCTAAAAAGACAGGTCAATGACATTAGTCGCGCGGTTGCAGAGAGCTTTCCTGAACGCATCAAAATGACTCGACCAGCCGGAGGCCTTGTTCTCTGGGTGGAGTTGCCGCCTCACGTCGACGCCTTACGCCTACACAGTAAGGCGCTGACGGAAAAAATCAGTATTGCTCCCGGACCAATGTTTTCGCCACGGCAGGACTACCGCAATTTCATTCGACTTAGCTGCGGTGAGCCTTGGTCGCCTCAACTGGAGCGAGCCATCGGGGTCCTAGCGTATCTTGTGAAGCAAATGTGTTAACAAACAATTTCTACGAAATAAGGACCAACGACATGAGACCAGCAACGCAGGTTATTCGTGCCGGCTTACAACCTAAGGCGCAAGGTAAGCCATTCTCGCCCGGAGTGACATTCGCAGGCACCTATCACGCGTCGGGAGATATTGCAGAGATCCCTTATACCTACGGTCGGTATCATAACCCGACATGGACCCAATTTGAAAGCGCCCTCGCTGAGTTGGAAGGTGGTACGGCGGTCTCCTTTGCTTCGGGAATGGCGGCAGTGGCAGCAGTCTTCGGTTCCACTTTGAAGCGCGGAGACATTCTAGTCATGCCGTCCGATAGCTACTACACAACTCGGCTGCTCGCGGATGGGTTCTTCTCAAACATCGGAGTGCAGGTCCGCCGTGCTCCTACTGCGGGAGATGGACTAAGCAAGCTTCTCGACGGAGCACGATTACTCTGGCTTGAAACGCCGGCAAATCCAGGCCTCGACGTCTGCGATATCGCTGCTCTTTCAGAAGCCGCGCACAGGCAGAATCTGCTTGTGGCAGTGGATAACACGACTGCGACGGTACTGAGCCAGCGCCCGCTCGAACTCGGCGCCGACTTCTCGGTTGCTTCAGATACGAAAGCTCTCACCGGGCATTCTGACTTGATCTTAGGGCACGTCGCAGTCGCGGATTCGACACATGCCGACAAACTCCTTTCCTGGCGCACTCAGGTGGGTGCCGTGCCGGGGCCGATGGAGGTTTGGTTGGCGCATCGTTCGCTCGCAACTCTGGAAATGCGCTTAGCCAGGCAATCCAGCAACGCCTTGACTGTTGCCGAATTCCTGGCGACGCGTGCGGAAATCCACGGCTTGCGCTGGCCCGGTCTT
>QIBA01000120.1 GCA_003225175.1 Acidobacteriota bacterium | reverse complement strand
GCATGTCACCCCCCAGATTTCGGTAGTTGCTTCGTAATGCTTGCGAAGCGGCGTACATCGCGTGGTCCCGTAACCTCTGCTCATCGCGCTTACTTGATGTCGTCTTTCCTGGTCTCCTTCGGAAATGTCCACACCTCCTTCTGGTCCTGGAGAATTCGCTTGGGTAGGTGCTTGAAAGAAATATTCAACGCAGGAGCCGCAGTAGCTCCGTGGATTTCGTTGAGACTCCGCAGCTTGTTCAGCATAAGCAGGGCGTGCCGTAATCAAAATTGCGGCGGAAGGATTAGACGTAAGTAGCTTAAACCTGGAAAGGATTGTCGCATTCCACTTTGATCCGGGTTGTTAGACTTGGCTCGGCGCGCAAGAGGTTGCTTGGTGAGAACCACAGGAAATGGCTCAGACGTACAGCGCGATCGTGGGGGTTAAACCAGCAATGGCTGTCGGGAGAAGCACGTCGAGCACTTAGTGATTAGCCACCGGCACCGATCCGCGTTCGTAGAATCTGGAATGTTCTATAGCCGGGCAACATCCGTGGAGGCAATGCGCACGCGAGTTTATCAAAGGTCATAGCAAATGGGACTAGGACACTTTAGGTGAGCCCTACAGCACGTCTGCAAACAGTTGTAATTCGTCACGAAGTAGACGTGGCAGCAGGAAATCAGCAGTCACTTTCGCGTTGCCGGCGGCTCCGAACCCCTGGGCTTGCGCCGGTTGCTTGAGCAGGGTGGAAAGCCGCTGAGCACATTCTTCGACGCTCTCCACCAGAAAGCCCTGATAATCATCCGGGAACTGAAGCGGAATCCCGCCGGCATTTCCTGCAACCACGGGCTTCCGCTTCCAGAACGCCTCGGAGACGACCAATCCGAAGCCTTCCTTGATGGATTTCTGAATGATGGCATACGCGGCGCGTTGCAAAGCGTTGATCTCCAGGTTTCCGAGGTTCGTGAACACATGAATATCTCGATCGCCGGCAGCTTCCGTACGCAGCGCTTCCAGCATCTCACCTCCTTGAGGATCGTCTGTGGCCATTCCTCCCGCAAGCACCAGTTGGAGTGCCGGAATCTCCTGCTTCACGAGATGGAATGCCCGAATCACGCCGAGAGGGTCCTTCCAGGGATCGAATCGGGAAACCTGCAAGAGAACAGGTTTGCGCAAGCTGATGCCCAATTCCACTAATACACGGCAATACAGATCCTCGTCGAGCTCGAGGTTCTTGGTGGAGAGAGGATCAATCGCAGGCGGAACGAAGCGTAAACAGGAGGCATTCAAGTCTGCCGGCTGGAACGACTCCATCGTGAACACAACCGCGTCGTACTCCTCCACAAACGGGCGCACGAATTCCCAGGTCGGCGGATTGGGCTTAGAGCTGTCAATATGGCAACGCCAGATCCACTTGCTGTGATCTGTGCTCGCGAAATGCCGGATCGCGAGCGGCTGAGGATCATGCACAACATAGACATCGTATTCGTCATGAACCTGCTCGGCACTGACGCGGTTGCGCTCCAAATAACCGGCGAGCGCCTCTTCTCTCAGATCCAGTCCAGCGCTTTGCAGCGCATTGTGAAAGGTCTTGGTGACGCGGAAGAATTGTTCATCGCCGGTGATCAAACGCCAGTCGGCCTGAATACCGAGTGTCGAGCATAGGGGCACAAGACTGCCGAGCATCTCGGCCACGCCCCCACCAGAGGCGGTCGAGTTAATGTGGCAGACACGAATCCCGCGCAACTGACGAGCAAGTTGCTGGATCTCCTCAATGAGGTCACGACTGACCCACCGCTCGTAATGCCCGATTCCGATCAGATCGGGGCAGCAATAACGTGGGGCTTGTACGCGTGGCAATCCGCATTGGGTCTCTGGAGCTACCGTGCGGGTCAGTCCGGAGCTGACAATCTCTCCCGTAACAATTCCTCCTCACAGTCAAGAACCGGCGACTGTTTGAATGCCGTTTGCAACGGGCGGTTGCCATGTCGAAAAATGCGCGATGCAATTCGATTTTTGTAGTGACAAGTGGCAGATCTAATGGTGAGTGCTGAACTGACGAATCGCCGCTTTCAGGATCGTCAGTGCGTGGGGATCAGAAATTGAACCCTCACCTTGCGGCCTCTTTATAGAGGGACGCGTATTGCGCAACCATCTTGTCCAAGGAAAAGTTCTCCTCAACGTAGCGGCGTATAGCTGCGGAATCGAAACTCAGGTTGCGGAGCCGATTGGCCATACTCCGCACGGATCGGCAGATATGGCCGGAGACTCCCTCCTGCACCACCTCCGGTACCGAGCCTCCGGGCATAGCAAGCACCGGAGTACCGCATGCCATGGCTTCGACCATCACGAGTCCAAATGGCTCATTCCACTGAATGGGAAACAGCATGGCCATCGAGTTTCCCAGCAGTTCATTCTTGTCGCGGAGGTCCGCCGGACCGACATACTCCACCAACTTGCCGTCAATATGTGGCCGTATCTTTTTCTCGAAATACTCCCGATTTATAGGCTGCACCTGGCCTGCAATCTTTAGCGGAATCCCCGTTCGTTGTGCGACATCAATGGCGATGTGCGTTCCTTTGATCGGCGCAATGCGGCCAATGAAGCTGAGATATTGCTGCTTGTTCTTGACAACCGGGTATAGCCGCAAATCAATGCCATGGTGAATTGTGCGCAGCTTTGCCATCGTTTCCTGCCGCGCCTGCGCCTGACTAATTGCTACATAGTGGACCTCTGGATAAAACCCAAAACATTCACTCGATGTAGCATCGTGGGGCCCATGCAGGGTTAGAACAAAGGGGCGTTCGACGAAGCGTGAAAATACAAGACCTGGCAAGGACTGTATGTGGATGACATCGCACGACTGCAGCGCATCCCGAACCGCCCACGATGTATGGTTCAGTTCTCGGGCCCACGCACGCTCCTGCGACTTGATGGGCCATTCGGAATGCTCATAAATCCACCGCCGTTCTACCCCAACACTCGATTCGCGATTCGTGTACACAACCGCCTCGGTGCCAGCGTTGTGAAGGCCTTCAGCAAGTTGTGCGACAAACAGTTCGGTCCCGCCATAGTCAGCGGGCGGAACTGCAATGAAGGGCGCGGCGATGAGTGCAACTTTCAACTGGAACCTAACTCCTTTGCCTCGAACTGCAGTGCCGGTGGGGGTTCAACACTGTTTGAAGGGAGAGGAATAAAGCGGGCCTGCGCGGCCCGCCTGAGAAACCTTAAAGGTGCTCGCCGACTACTTCTGTGCCGACGGCAAAGCAGAGATGAATTGCTGTGCCGATGCTGGTGCTTGTACCTGACCATCGAGGATGCTTTGGAACGACGCATCCTTGCCGTAAATGTTGTGGATCATGTCCTGATCGGCGCTAATTTTCGAACCTTGAAGGTTTGCACCCGCATAAGCTCCGCTTGAGTGCGCATACGAGAGAACTGGCGCTTTCCAGCCGGTGCTCTCGCCTCGCCCAACACTGGCGCCGGTCGGACCGGCCGCGACCGCTTCCGCACCCAGATCCCAATGTCCGTTTTTAAGTTCTTGCTCTCCTTGGTTGTTCATCAACATGACAATATCTTGGTGTTCTGCTCCAGCCTGTAGACCAACACTACCGCCGGTGATGGCGATAAATGCTGGTGCGCTCCATCCGGATCCGGATGTCGTTCGACAACTTACGACTCCGCTTCCATGCTCCCCACCTACAATAAAACCTCCTTTGGTCAGACGCGGGACCACGGCTATGCATTGTGACTGGTTTAGAAGGGCAGGCGGAATCTGGTTGGAAGAAGTCATGTTTTGAATTACCTGAGCGGCAGCATCGAGCTGGCGTGCCGCATCAGCAGCCCAGGCTGTCCATGCAAGCAGGGCAACGAATGCTGTTAGCAAAAGCGCTTTTCTCATAGCTTATCCTCCGCGATCAATGGCAGACTGGATGGTTGAACGAAGGCTGGAGTTGCTCCACTGGAGTTGCTCCGAAGATGGCCCACGATATTCAAACCGAACGAGCCGCTTACCTTCTAGGCTGCACGTCTCCTGCGAACGGTCCTGCCTCCAGGAGAGCTCTTCTGCTGTTGTTCCTCACTCATCATTTCATAGTAGCTGAGCGACTTTGGAGTGTTTCATCTCTCGCGCCAAGTCGACTAACGACTCGTACTCACAAATTTCGTAAGTTTCGACTTTTATCGCAGCGCCCACGTTGAAGACGTCTAGCAGATCGTCCGTCGGCTGTTCTTCCATAAAAGCCTTCTTCTCGGCAACCAAACCACGGATACCGTGACATTCGCTTTGATCGCTTGGTTCTCCGAGAAGCTCCAAACACTGCTGTAGTCGCTTAATTTGGCCCTGGGTTTCTTTACGGTGTTGCTCAAACGCCTTCTTTAAGTCCGCTCGTGAGGAATCATTCGCGTTCTCTTCCAATGCTTCGACGAGTTGGTGCTCGCCGTCGAGTATGTCATTTAGTCCGTGGACAAAGAGTTCATGACCGGTTTGCATGTAACCTCCTGAAATATGTCACTGCACTGGACGATCAATCACCAGCATCCGTCAGATGCTGGGCACCACAGCCATGATGTCCGCTGTCTCAACATGTCGTAAGGTGCCTTTACAAACGCGTTGACATTGGTGTGGTGAATAGACGTTGAATGCGGAGTGTTCAACGGCACTAAAGCCAACGGTATTGAATTGAGAAAAGCAGTCCGACTAAACCCAATCAACAATGGGGCTTAGGAAAGGACAAACGTACCCCGCTGCGCCTCATCCAAATGCACGTTGAACAAGGCATCTCAGGCTTTGGAGAGGAGATTCCATGCGCAGAGTCGGAATCATAATCGCCGGAATCGTAGGGATTGTTGTAATCGCGGTGCTGGTGTTTGCGGCAACCTTCAACGTCAATAAGTATCGGGGGACGATTCAATCACAATTGCAGAAGCATCTAGGAAGATCAGTAACCCTCGGTGATATGCACCTGAGGGTGTTTCCCCCGAAGTTCCGGGTTCAAGATCTCGCGATCGCGGATGATACGAACTTCAGCGCTGATACACCGTTCATCAAGGCGCAGGTGCTGGACGTTTCGGTTAAGCTGCTTCCGCTACTGCACAAGACAGTTGAGATCAATTCCCTTGACCTGCAGCGACCCAGCGTCAATCTCATTAAAAACCAAGCGGGCGTATGGAACTTTGCCTCTCTTGGCCATTCGGAACAAGTGACGGCGCACGCGCCCGGAGAGGCTCCGACTGCCGAAAACAAGCAACCGCCCTCGGCAAATCAAGCTCCCGAACCGCATAGCACTTCCCCCAATCCATCTCAACCTTCTGAGCAGCAAATCTCATTAAGCGAGCTGACGATTGCGGACGGGCAAGTCTCTCTTCTGGATCAGCAGAAAAGCAAAGTGCCTTCTTTGTACGACCACATTGATGTCAGCTTGAAGAATTTCAGCCCCAACAAGCCATTCACGCTGGACGCCGCTGCGCACATCTCAGGAGCGGGATCACAGGAGGTAAGGCTGCAGGGAGAAGGCGGTCCGGTTGTGCAAGGCCAACCCGCTCTGACCCGCTTTCATGGCACTTTGAACCTGAAGCAGGTGGGAATCGCAGATTTGGCGAAATTTCTTAATTCGCCTGCTCTGGCCGGGACAGACGGAATCTTGACTGGACAAACTAAGATCGAGAGCGAGACCGGCAAGCTGGCTGCGAAAGGAGAGACAAACATCCAGAGCGCAAAGGTACATGGCATGGAACTCGGGTATCCGATCTCGGCGCAATACGATTTGACCGATGACCTCGCCCTAGATGTAGTCACACTTCATGCCGTGACCGTGAAGCTCGGGGAAATGCCAGTAAAAATAAGCGGCACCGTGAACAGTAAGGCGTCGCCTCCACTGCTAGACGTGAATATGCAGGCTAATAATGTATCGATTGCCGAAGCCGGCAAGTTGGCAGCGGCATCTGGAATGGCCTTATCTCAGGGCACAATGGTCAACGGAAATGTGAATGCCAATATTCGGGCGCGGGGGGCAGCAGACAGACCGGCGATGACCGGAACAATAATAGCGAGCAACGTTCAGATGAGCGGAAAGGATATAGCACAGCCTGTACAGATCCCGTCGGTAAATCTGAACTTAACACCCGCAGAAATCAAATCGAATCCGTTCAGCGTTATCTCCGGCGGAACCACGGTAAATAGCCAGCTCTCGATTCGAAACTACCTTTCGCCTACGCCGACGGTAGATGCGGTGCTGCGTGCGCCCAATGCTCAACTGCCAGCAATTTTAGCAATGGCAAAGGCCTACGGTGTGACCTCGCTCGACAAAATAACCGGCGCGGGGACGATGAATCTCGACATGCATGCTTCGGGCCCGATCAAAGCAATCAGCACCTCAGAAATCGAGAAGGCAGTCAACGGCACCGTGAACGTGAACTTCAATAATGTGAAGTACTCGGGAGCAGACCTCAATCATGAACTTGCGTCAATTGCAGGTTTCCTCGGCTCGAATCCTACCGGACAGGCTTCCCGTGGAGTTACAAATATCTTAAAAATGACCGGCGATATTGTCGTGAAGAACGGGATGGCGCAAACCAACAATCTTCAAGCACAACTTGACATGGGCAATGTTGGCGCTGCTGGAACCGCCAATCTGATAAATGAAGCACTGAACATGCGAGTGACGGCTGTGCTTTCACAGGGGTTCAGCCAAAAAGTCGGAGGACAAAATATCGGCGGCTTTATGAAGACTGCGCTTGCCAACCCTCAAGGGGAATTGGTTATTCCCGCATTGGTTACCGGGACCTTCTCTAATCCACGATTCTCGCCTGACGTGCAGCAACTCGCGCAAATGAAGCTCAAGAACCTCGTACCCAACATCAACAATCCAGCGTCGGTGGCCGGTACACTACAGAATCTCCTCGGCGGGTCGACAAACGCGGCTCAAGGACAACAACCGTCGAAGGAACAGCAGCCTCAACAAAACCCTGTGCAGCAGCTCATGGGCATCTTCGGAAAGAAGAAAAACCAAGAGCAACCGCAACCCCCGAAATGACCTGACTAGCCAAAGCCAGATGGGCCGCGCGGGCAACAGGCCATATTTCCTGAAGCTCTGCGCACAATGCTTGGAGACCCTCGTTCAACTATTTTCCGGGATGCTGCTCGTAGTATGCTTCGCCCTGCTGTACTTGCTGCATTGCCTGATCCACGAGCTGCATTGCTTTTTCTCGGTGTCCTCCCTTGTTGGGTGTAGATTTCTCCAGCTCCGCCTTGGCTTGTTGTAGGTGTCCGAGTGCTGCGCTCATATGGGGTTCCTGGCGCGCCATTTGAGCTGTCTGGGCAGGGCCGCCGGCAGAGTAAAAGCTCATCCCAATCAGCACGGCTAGTGTGCTAAGACTTGCAATCAACTTCGCTCGCATAAGTCCTCCATGGAAAGCTGAGACGCCGCGAGTCAATTCTCGGTTGCTCTTTAAGCAGCCAGATGAGTCTCAGCGATCCGCGTGTTCGGGTCACTGCGGCCCATTTTGCATCCCATTTGAAATTCCACGCACTGATGAAGCAAGGAACGCCTGCATTCACGCCAGAATTGTGCAGTGCAACTCGAATGAGAAAACGTCGATTGCAACCGATGTTGATTGCGACCGATTATGAGATTGTCGGAGAACGCCTCACCTGCATACCTCCGGCGAGTCCAGTGTCTCCTGCAGAGCACGTCAGGCTCAGTAGGACTGAAGTCATTTCAAGGGCAGCTTAAGGTAAGCCTTGTATCGCTCCTTGCAGCGCACCGAATTACCCTAGAAGCAAACAAGGACGGAAATCATGTTGTGTGAGGTGCTGTTGTGAGAGCACAATTTGTCTGCAGCTTCATACTCCTGACGGGACTCTGTGCACCCGCTGTTTGCGCTCAAGACATTCAAAGTGCGAACGATTCGCATCTGAGCTCCTCCGGCATAAACCTGATTGCGCGCACCACCGTCGCGGTGAATTATCGCCGTGGCGAAACTACGCACGTCGATCTCAAGGGCACTGATCTAATGCCGGAGCTCACGGGAAAAGCAAAAATTATCAACAAATCAGGTCTCACGGATATTCACGTGGATGTGGAAAATCTTCGTCTATCCAGGAGCATTGATCCCGCATATCTCACTTACGTCCTCTGGACAGTAAGTCCGCAGGGCCAGGCCAAAAACGTCGGGGAGCTTTTGGTGAAGAATGCGAAGGCCAGCTTACACACCACCACCAATTTGCAATCCTTTGCCTTGGTGATTACAGAAGAGCCCGATTTCGCGGTAGCTCAGCCGAGTGAACTGGTGGTCGGTGAGAACTCCTTACGTCCTACTACTGAAGGCCAGCCAGAATCGGTAACCGTACGATACGAAGTTTTTCCGCGCTCAATTTATGTTTCACAAGTTGCGGCTGGCCCCTCGGAGAGATATCAAAACGATCTGGCGGCACCGCTTGATCTTTTGGAGGCGAGGAATGCTGTGCGGATCGCGCGTGATGCTCATGCGGACCAGTACGCACCTGAAATTCTAAGACGTGCTGAAACGCGGCTGAACGAAGCTGAACAGTATTACAGCGCCAATCACAGCAACAAGACCATCGGAACCGCCGCTCGTGAGGCAGTCCAAACTGCTGAGGAAGCGCGAGTGACCTCACTCCAGGCGGAACAGAGAGCGGAATTGGAGCGCCGACAACAGGAAACCGAAGGACGCGCAGCCCAGGCGCAGACCCAAGCCGAGCAATCACAGGACGAGGCGCAGCGGGCACAGGAGCGCGCCCAAGCGGAAGCCCGAGAGCGTGCTGCGGCAGAGCGACAAAGCCAACAGTCTGCCGATGAAGCTCAGCAAGCCAGACAACAAGCTCAGGCTGAAGCTGAGCGGCGCAGACAACTCGAAGAGCAACAGCGCACGACGGCTCAGAAGGCTGAGCAGGCACAACAACAGGCAGATCAAGCCCAACAGCAGGCGCAACAAGCGCAGCAACAGGCCCAGAGTGAGGCAGACCGGCGTGCGGCCGCAGAGCAACAGAATCAGCAGATCACTCAACAGAGTGATGAAGCTAGGAGACAGGCAAACCAGGCGCAGCAGAGGGCGCAACAAGCTGAGAGCCAGCAGAGTGAATTGCGGCAGCGACTCCGGGCGCAATTGAACGGGCGAGGCCCAGATGGGCTTGCAGGCAAGATTAATGTCACAAGCTCTGCGCAAATTAACAGGAGTCGTTTCGAAGTCAAAAACGTGCTTCATTTTCATCAACCAAATTCGTGAAAAGATCGGGGTGATGTTCGGCAACCCCGAGACCACCACCGGCGGCCGCGCCCTGAAGTTCTACTCGTCGATCCGCATCGACATCCGCCGCACGAACCAGATCAAGGAAGGCGACGAGGTGGTCGGCTCCCGGGTGAAGGTGAAGGTGGTCAAGAACAAGTGCGCCGCGCCGTTCCGCCAGGCGGAGTTCGACGTCGGCTACGGCGAGGGAATCCGAGCCCAATGTCTGCACCGTGGATTGGGTTCGAGCATCGAAATTTACAGGTAGACAAATCGTCGCTATGCCAACCAGGCGCTGAGCAGCACAGGAGATCAGCTGCCAACAGCGAGATGAAGTGGGACAGGCCGGCTGAACAACCTATGGTCGGCTGAAAATACCTTCCACAACACGCAATTCGGCACGGTGAAGTTTCCTCACCTGAAATTCCGCCGAAGGGCATGGAATCAACGCAGGGAGAGAGATATCCCATGACGCGAATCTTCGCGCACGACAGAACTTTTACACAGCCTATTGTCTGCCTTACTACCTTTTTTATGGTGGCGTTTCACCTTGGCGCTTTGGCTGCCCTGTTCGTATTCAGTTGGAAAGCAGTCCTGCTCGCGATCCTGCTGTGGTGGGTCGCTGGCAGCCTCGGCATCGGCATGGGATACCATCGGCTTCTTACCCATCGAGCGTACAAAACACCCAAGTGGGTGGAATATTGCCTGACCGTGTGCGGTACGCTGGCTCTAGAAGGCGGACCGATGTTTTGGGTGGCTACACATCGCGTGCACCACCAGAATGCCGACAAGGATGGTGATCCGCATTCTCCCCGCGATGGCGGTTTCTGGGCCCACATGGGCTGGATCCTCACTGGCCGGTCGATGCACAACAAATCGGCTGATCTTCTGCCCTATGTTCCTGATCTTCGCAGACATAAGTTCCACGTGTGGATCACCCATTGGCATTGGGTGCCCATTGCCACACTGGGTGCGGTCATTTTTGTTGCGGCTGGATGGCAATACTTGTTGTGGGGCATCTTTTTTCGCACCGTCATTGGTCTGCACTCTACCTGGCTGGTGAACTCTGCCACGCATATGTGGGGATCACAACGCTTTCCCACCAGTGACACATCTAAAAATAGCTTCTGGGTGGCGCTGCTGACTTTTGGCGAGGGCTGGCACAATAACCATCACGCCCATCCGCAATTGGCGCGTCATGGCCTAGCTTGGTACGAACTTGACTTGAACTGGTACGGAATTTCCACACTACGAATGCTCGGCCTCGCATGGGACATCAAGTTGCCCCGATTCCGAGAGACGGAGGAGCGCAAGCCCGTGTCGGTTGGATTCCGCGCGTATGGATAAATGGTTGTTGT
>QIBA01000119.1 GCA_003225175.1 Acidobacteriota bacterium | reverse complement strand
AATAATTAACTCAATGCCCGTCCAGACTGCCGTGTGAAACGCCCGCGCAGTGGGGGCATTGATCGTGCTAGTAGCTGTCCACGTGTCATTGCTGCATCCACCCTCCGTATCCTGTATCAGAGGAAGAGTGTACTTGGCCGTAGTAGCTACAGTCTGAGTAACAGCTCGGATGGTCTGTCTTGCTTCGTGAACGATTGAACGAGGCAGCAAACGCTCAGCAAATACAGGTCTGGCCAGGCACTCGGCTATGACAAAAGGATCGTTTCCGAGCGCCTCAAACAGTTCGCGCAAGACATTCGGCTGCTTCGAGTACTTTGCTATACGATCCATTTCGGTCTCTAACTCGTCGGCAGTAATCGGCCGGTGGTAGTAACCCTCGAACGCTTGGGAATTTCGCATGTACCCTGCAACTTTTTCTTCCAATTGCGCCTGAGACATCACTGCATCGAGCGACGGCTTAGGATCAGGACGCTCTTTTGGCCAGATCCGATGTCGCCAGTAAACTTCCTCAATGCTTCGTTGATAGGACACACGCTCTGCAAAGGTGAGCGTTGTGTGGGAAACCAGCGTCCACGCCAAATCGCGGAGGTGCGTAACGCTTGGCTTGGTAGCGTCTCGCTGCGCCAGCGCGAAAGGGATCATGCAAATAGCCAATAGTAGGAGCGGATAGAATGCGCCTCGAGGAAGACGCGCTTGAACGCGGCGGGTCGTTCGTTTTTTCATAAAATCCGGGAGTCAAAGCGAATGTGTTAGTACGGCGTTTGCCCTACGGGAAAACGCCACGCGCCGTTTCGCGACACACTAAATTGTGTCGACGCGGTCGCGTTGCCTCTTTTGAACTTTGGTTTTCGCCTGCCGCCGCCGATCCGCCACGAGCGAACGGCCAACCTGAACTTCTTTTTTGAATTTTCCCTAGATCGCACCGAACATAGCGTTTCCCTCATTTACGCGGCGCGATCAGTGTACGTTTGCTTGTTTTGGATGTTGCTCTTCCGGCCATATTCCACCCCTTGTCGATAATGGATCGCAGCAGCGGGCTGGCCTGCTCGTAAGCCATTTCCCAGCACGTATTCAATCAATGGATGCGGCAGGGCGACGCTCCTCTACGGCACTTAGTTATTTTGCGGCGATACCTTGCGCGCCGAATGGCAGTCCTCCGGCGGTATCAACCGGTGTGAGGGCGCCGTTGTTTTCTAGATGAAAAACGGCTACAGATTGGCCACCCTCGGACTGCACAAACAAGATCTGGCCATTAACACTGAGAGCCATATCTCTTGGCGCACTGTTCGGTCCCAGATTGGCGGCGACAGCGTTACCAAGCGTTAGCATGCCGCTACCATTAATATTATAAGTGGAAATCGTGCCGCTGCCGGTGTTCGACACAATAGCTCGCATTAGGTTGTTAGGTATCACCACCCAACAAGAGGCGGTCTGATTATTATGCAGTGAACCAGTAATCACGCTTAGAACGCCAGTTGGATCGCTGCTATAAGAAGAAGCCGCCGCTTGGTTCGGCGCACCGCCAAAAGCTTCTGAAACAATGAGGAAATCCTCGTTGTTAAAGCTAAACCCAAACGGTGTCATTCCATTCGAAGCATTATTGATGGGTGTGCTGGGCAACCCGTTTTGATCAACCGTGTAAGTATCAAGACGGTTTCCAAGTTTTTCGGTTACAACCAGCAGTGTGCCGTCATTGTTGAAACTAACCTCCGCAGGATCAGCCCCCATACCGCCAATCAACGGCCGAGTTGATCCAGGCAAGGGTGTTAGCGTTCCATCATCCCCAACAGTAAAGCCGGTTATATTCGGGGTACCGCCTTCATTAAGCACATAGAGCAGATTTTCGTGAACGTCTCCTTGCTCCCGGCGTTCACGGCGAACAGAAATTGATTGCCTGGGCCAAAGACCAACGCGCCTTCTGAAGCCAGAGGATCGGTTGGCGGGTCGGGCGGTATTGCCACGGGATCGCCTGCACCGCCTGTGGGAAATTGGCCTGCCGCAGTTAGATGGCCATCAGTAGTACGACTGAAAACGGCGACTGCGTTCTGCACCTGATTTGTCAACACATACACCGCACCAGCGTGTAAGTTTAGCGGGTGGGGCCGGGGTCGCGGCGTCGGTGTTGTCGGTTGAGCTGTTACGCTGCTGAGCGATGCCAGCATTAACAACCCGGTAATTAATGTGATGTATTTAGTCTGCGTATACATGTTTCCTCCTTTTTATGTGTGTTTAATGCCGGGTCCGAGCCCTCCCACACTCCTTTTTGGTGAGTAATTCGTCTTTTTGAGTCTTCACCGGCTTTTCTGTACTCAACAAAGTTCCACGCAGAAAAGTTCCCAATCGCGAAAGGTAATTGAAGGTTTTTGCCGAGATTAAGCCACGGGGCACGATTTCGGTCGTTATCCGTGGCATCCTCATCTCCAAACGAAAAGAAGACAGCCGCCGCACGGTTTGAAGCAGCGGCGCTGCCATTCATGGACGCTCTTTACAACCAAGCCCTGCGCCTTACCCGACATTCGGAAGATGCTAGCGACATCGTCCAGGAAACTTACCTGCGCGCTTATCGCACCTTTGCGAATTTCAAAGAGGGAACTAATTGCAAGGCGTGGCTGTTTACCATTCTGTACTCAATCTTCGTCAACAAATATCGGAAACACCAACGCGAGGTTGATACCGTTTCGATTGAGGAACTCGAACAGAAGTTCCACCGCACATTGACGGATGACGATTGGGAGAAAAAATTCGTGGCACTAACCAGGTCCGAGCTGGACTGGCAAGAACCGGAACTGAATCAAGCTTTAGCGAAACTACCCGAAGATTTCCGCTCCGCGGTGCTGCTCGTGGACGTGCAAGCACTCACATACGAAGAAGCGGCGGCCGCGCTGAAGTGTCCGGTCGGCACGGTGCGGTCGCGTCTATTCCGCGCACGTCGGATGCTCTTTCTGGAACTCAAAGATTACGCCCGAAAAATAGGCCTCATGCGAAAGCCGCCAATCTGACATGCCGACGTCGCCTAAGCATTTCAAAGACGAAATCCAGGATCTACTGGACAACCGTCTCGATGCGCACGCGAGAGCCGAAGTCGAGCGACACGTAGAAGCGTGCACGGAATGCCGGCATGAATTCGATGCACTGCGCTGGACGAAGTCGTTTGTGGCGAAACAATTCGCGGCAAAGGCGGTGCCCTCGGAACTGCGCGAGAATATTTTGCGAGCGTTGGAAGCAGATACCAGCAGTGCGAGAACGATTACGCTTGGCCCAGGTTTCCAGATGCGAAAATGGAAGCCGATTATGGCGTGGGTCGCCGCCCTCGTGGCGCTGGGAATTCTTGCACTCATTCTCATTCCGAAGCAACGCACCCTTCCCCAAATCGTCGCGCGTGATTTCCGCAGCTATCAAAACCAGAAGCTGACACTGGAACTGAACACCCCCGACGTGAAGAAAATGGAAGCATTTTTTGGCACGCATGGCTTGCCGTTCACGCCGCACGTCTACGATCTCAGCGCGAAGAACTACCCGTTGGTCGGCGGACGAGTGCAATATCTTCTATCACACCGGACGGAATGGGTTGTTTACCGCGGACCGAACAACCAGGATTTGGTCTGTCAGATGTACGTCGGAAACCTTTCAGAATTGCCCGCCGGTGCTATGGAACGCGAACACCGGGGAAAAAAGTTCCACATTTATGAAGTCACGGGCGTAACTATGGTATTCTGGCAAGACCGTAAGGTGGTTTGCGTGCTGATTTCGGACATGCCAGCCGAAAATGTGGTCCAGCTCGCTTTCGCCAAGGCGCCACCGCTGTGACGTCAATCTTTGAGCTTCCACCAGAGCTTGCGATCTCAATCTCAGATCGGTCGAAGGTCTTCTCTGCGGTCAGATTTAGCCGGAGAAAACTTTGCTGCGAAATGGCGCAATTGGCGGTTTTTTCGATTTGTTCCGAGCTTGGGTATCTTTTCTGCGCGCAACTTTGTTGAGTATAGAAACTCGTCAAGAAGTCTCAAAACGTATGAATAACAAACCTGATCCAGCCGATTCGAGTCTGAGTGAAACCATGGCCGCTCGAATCGAAATCAAAGAGCTTGGGGACCCGACTCACCAAAAGAAAATAACCGACGCAATCCAAGCGCTGGACGGCGTAATCGAAAGCAAAATAGAAAAGGGCGCGCTGCATGTCTCATACGATCCGTTGGCAACGACTGAAATGAAAATCGAACAGGTTGTCCGCTCCACCGGGTCCACCATCAAGGCAGCGGCCACAGATACAGAAGACGCACATCCACACCTGCCGACGCCGAATGTACAGCCAGCTCCCGTCCAAAATGCGGACCCGGCGAGCACTCCTGACCCGGCTTGATTTCTCTCGCGCCACCTTTCCCGAAGACTGTTTGCCGTTCGCCGCTGGCCTAATTTTTCTCGCTCGAAGCGAGATTTTCGAACCGCTATCCACGCGGCCTGCGATTTCTTAAACGATGTCCAGCGAATCGGAAGAGCCGCTTGCATCCGATGCCAGCGAATCAAATGAGCTTGGGATTATCGGTCATCTCGAAACGCGCAGAAAATTTATTAAGCAGGTCGCTGGAACCAGCGCTGTTCTTGCCATCGGACCGCATCTTGTCGGTTCCGCTTCGCTCGATCAGGTCACCCCGACGGCAACACCCGAAGGGACGAGCGATTTACTTAAAGTGAATCTCAAGATCAACGGCAAAAGTCACGCGCTGGATGTCGATCCACGGGTGACATTGCTCGACGCATTGCGGGAAAGACTGCAACTGACGGGTTCGAAAAAAGGCTGCGATCACGGCCAGTGCGGCGCGTGCACCGTGTTAGTCAATGCGCGGCGAATCAACTCCTGTCTCACTCTGGCAGTAATGCACGAAGGCGATGAGATCACCACCATCGAAGGACTCGCGAATGGTGATGAACTGCATCCGATGCAAGCGGCTTTCATCGAGCATGACGGATTTCAATGTGGTTATTGCACGCCTGGGCAAATTTGTTCGGCGGTCGCGCTGTTACACGAAGGTCACGCCAACAGCGACGATGAAATTCGCGAATGGATGAGCGGCAATATCTGTCGTTGCGGCGCTTACCCGAATATTCTAGCCGCGATCAAAGAAGCGAAGACCAAGGGTCGCGCATGAATCCGTTTACTTATGTGCGCGCAGAGGATGCGAATCAGGCTGTCACAGCTGTCTCCGGAAAACCCCAAAGCAAATTCCTTGGTGGCGGAACGAATCTGATCGACCTGATGAAAATGGGCGTGGAAACGCCTAATGGGTTGATTGATATCAATCGGCTGCCACTCGCGCAAATCGAGGAACTCCCGAATAAAGGCGTGCGCATCGGTGCAATGGCCCGCAATTCGGATGTTGCAGAGCATCAGTTAATCAAAACGCGTTATCCTGTTTTGAGCCAGGCACTCCTTTCTGGCGCGAGTCCGCAACTCCGCAACATGGCAACTGTGGGAGGGAATCTGATGCAGCGGACGCGTTGCTATTATTTTTACGATCCGGCGTTCCCAGCGTGTAACAAACGCAAACCCGGTAGTGGCTGCGGGGCGCTCGATGGTTACAATCGAATTCACGCCGTTCTCGGCCAGGGCGAACAGTGCATCGCCACCCATCCGAGCGATATGTGCGTTGCACTCGCTGCGCTCGACGCGGTCGTGCACGTGCGCGGCCCGAATGGCGAACGGCAGATCGCGTTCGGTGATTTTCATCGGTTGCCAGGTAACACACCTGAACGGGACACAAATCTTGGACCGGACGAATTAATCATCGCTGTCGATCTCCCAGCAATCCCCTTCGCAGTGCGGTCGCATTACTTAAAGGTGCGCGACCGTGCCAGCTATGCGTTTGCATTGGTCAGCGTGGCAGCTGCGCTTGATCTAGGTTCAAACAATGAGATCAATGCCGCGCGCGTCGCTCTCGGCGGCGTCGCGCATAAACCGTGGCGCGCAAATGTTGCGGAGAAAAAATTGATCGGCCAGGAAGCCAACGAGAACACATTTCGTGTCGCAGCCGAAGCCGAGCTCGCAGCAGCGAAAGGTTACAAATACAACTCGTTCAAAATCGAGCTGGCCAAGCGCGCCATTGTGCGTGCCCTGAGCAACGTCGCTGCAATGGGGTGACGAATCATGGCTGCAACATCATCACCGATTGGTCAGCCGATTGCCCGCATTGACGGTCACGTCAAGGTCATCGGTGCCGCGAAATACGCCGCCGAATTTGCGCGCCCGAGACTTACTTACGGCGCGCTGATTCAGAGCACGATCGCAGCCGGCCGGGTTGTAAAGATTGACCTGTCCGCTGCGAAGTCAGCGCCGGGCGTTGCCGGAATTCTGACGCGTGAGAACGCGCCACACTTCAGGCCATACCCGGATGACCTGCGCAAACCCGGTGCTCCCGGCGAGAACCGTGTGCCGCTGCAGGACGATGAGATTTATCATGACGGGCAACATCTCGGCGTGGTAGTGGCGGAGTCTTTTGAAGAAGCGACGTACGCAGCGTCGCTGGTCCAGGTGACTTACCAAAGCCAACCACCGGTGGTGACGCTCTACGAGGAACGCGCGCAGAAGAACGCCACCGTGCCGGAGAAGTTCGCCGGCCGGGAAGAGCTGCAGCACAAACGCGGCGACGTTAACTCAGCATTGGCGACTGCAGCACACAAAATCGACTTCGTATATTCGACGCCGATCGAGAATCACAACCCGATCGAGA
>QIBA01000118.1 GCA_003225175.1 Acidobacteriota bacterium | reverse complement strand
CCACTTACCTTTCGTCGCCTGCATATATGAAAGTCAATGGCAAGACGCCCATCTTCATGTTTGGCGTGACGGGATGGTACGAAGATTGGTCGCGCGTCCAGGCGGCATTGCCTTCTAGTGTTGTCCTTATCTTCCGTGGAGGAGAAGGTCTTCGCCTTAGCGCCTCCGGCGGCGCATTCCAGTGGGTCGATATCAACTCGAACGACCCTTTCGATGAACAAATCGGAGCTCAGGACAATTTTTATAGCGCCGCAACCCAAAAGCCGAACCTCATTACGATTGGCTCCACTTACAAGGGATTCAACGACACCTCGGCGAAGTGGGGCACCAATCGCGTGGTCGATCAACACTGCGCGCAAACCTGGCTCGACACCTTCGCTAACATCGGCAAGCATTATTCCGCCTCGAACCAGCTACCCCTCATGCAAGTGGTTACCTGGAACGATTATGAGGAAGGAACCGCCATCGAGTCGGGCATCGACAACTGCGTGTATCTCGCGCCTTCGCTCTCCGGCAACACTCTCAACTGGTCAGTCAAAGGTGGCAGCGAAGCCACCATTGATCACTACACGGTTTTCTCCTCGACGGATGGGAAAAACCTTACCAAATTGGGAGACGTTCCGGCAGGCAGTCATTCGCTTGATCTGAGTTCGTTCAAACTGGGATCGGCATCCCTCTATGTAAAAGCCACCGGCAAATCTTCGATTCGCAACGTGATGTCCGCGCCGATTGCGTTCCGCGCAGGCGATAGCGCGCCAGCGGTAGCACTCAGCGTGTCGCAACCATCTGACTTCACGATCAATGCTTCACTGAGTTCGGGCGGCAGTATGGCATCTTCGACGATCGATTTCGGCGACGGCACGGTGGCAAACGGTTCGAGTGCGGCGCATAAGTACTCAGCTCCCGGTCGATACATCGTTACCGCCACGGCGATCGACAACGCTGGAGCATCATCAGTAGCTGTGGCAGCTGTGGAGGCCAAAGCGGCTGCTTCCGGCGTAACGATTCTCGGTCCGGGCAACTCGGCGACGGTTAACTGGCCAACGATGCTCACTGCCTCGGCTAACTCTGGCGCGCCTGTCACTCGCATGAACGTTTACCTTGACGGTCAACTCGCATACGCCACCAGCGGAGGCCTGATTAACACCGCGTTGAAAGTGTTTACCGGGACAAGACAGATCGTGGTAGAAGCGATCGACTCTGCAGGCGCGACCCAGCGCAGCTCGGTGGGAGTGGTTGCTGAACCGGGAGACCTTCCGCCCAATGCAGTAGTCAACGTGCGCACGCTTTCCGGCAACACCGTTTTGGCGTGTTCAGCAGGATCGCGTGATCCGGATGGCTTCTTACTCTCCTGGCATTACCTGTTCAGTGACGGCGCGAATTTGTTTACCCCGGCCGCAGTGCACACCCTGGCTGGCCCGGGATCCTATTCCGTCGGCCTCACGGTCATGGACGAGTTCGGCGCCACAGGATCGGCTTCCCAGAATTTCTCAACCTCGAGCAGTTCGCCGCAGCATGCCCAGCAAAGTCTGCCATCGGTCGGCGCTTTGCCGAGTCCAGAGTCGCCCCAGCAAAAGCCTGAGCCGATCAGGCCATATTGACGGAGGAGAATGCACGAGTTTGCGCGTTCCGGATCGTGCTGTCCGGACCGGCCATCAGTACCGAACATAGTTCGGTGCTAGCACGTGTCAAGATTGCAAGTCAACGGAAATTTCATTTTGGAACTCAGACCGCGGTGGGAGAGTGCTCGTCGCAATCACTCGATGAGCGCGCGAGCAACGGATGCAAAACTTCCGAATTCACTGCTTATTCACTGTTATTCACTGTTCTTTTTGGCGGGTAAAAATCGTGAAATCCCTAAACCCTGGCAGGACAGGAGGTTGGGAGAATCGTCCGTTGTTCGCCGCCCTCTTGAGAAAAAATTCGCTGTTAAATTCGCTGATAAATTCGCTGTTCCGCGGACAGCAGTGAATTAAGCCATGATTGGCTCGTCAGCGAAAAAACTAAATGTAGGCTGGCGCACCCCCGGCGGGGGCGGGCGTTTTGCTAAGTCTGGGAATCTTTAATTGCGGAAAAAGTCTGAGTTAGCCGCTGCGCTTCTTCGCGCTGGATAGCTTCTTCCTGCGCCTGCGCCCGTTTCTCAGATTGTTCTTTCATGCCGGCGCGTTTTTCTCGACTTTTGCGCAGTGTTTCCGCGAATTTACCTTCGGACGGGGCTTTGGGCTTTTCGTTTGCCATCCCGGGATGATGTCACACTCGGCTGGGGAAAGCGATAGCAAGGCGCCTCTCGATTGGGAGTATGATCGAGGTGTATCGCACATCTCCGCCGCGCACCCGGGTGACGGTGTTCTGCGATGTTTGCGGAAACCGTGAGGTCCTATTTCTACTATGGCACCTCAGTGGACATTCACAATCAAACCAGTGATGCGTGTCCCTCCGAAGCAAGCACGGCTTCCACGATCGCTGGATGTGGGAAAATTTTTCGAATCTGGAGACGATTATGAAAGAAGACAAGCCGAGATGTGAAACCTGCACCTACGACAGCAGGTGCGATCCCGTGACCCCCGAGAGCAGGTGTTTGTACTGCGGAAATTATGCCCTGCCGAAGACGACGCCGAAGGCGCAGCCGCAAAAATGATATTCCTACATTGGTCATGTACAGACATGGCTGGAATCGAGTTGCTCTATGGCGTCCCAAAGCTGTAAGTGCGGGCATCAAAAGCGCGATCACAACATCGTGAAGTCCAGCAATTACGGCTCCTGCAAGATCTGCCTGTGCAACTCTTATCAGGCGGTCGAAGCAAAGGTGGTTGCGCCACTTCCAGCGGCGCGCGGTCGGGAGCACGATTAGGCGAACCGGTTATTCCATGCAGGAGTTTGAATGCTTCCACGTCACAGAAAAGCGATGTCAGACATGAAGTCGGCTCAGAAGAAACTAAAGGACGCGCGGAATAAACAGGCCAAAACCCGCCAGGCGCTGGCAAAGGTGCAGAAGGAAGTCTCCGCAGCCAAAGCCCGCCTTGCTGCCGCTCAGGAACTCCTGGAGTCGTAAAGCCAGCTATTCAACAAAGCGAACCCGATAGCCCATCTGATCAAGCTAGATGCTTTTTGCGTTAGATAATGATTTGGGCTTCTCTGGCGATTCTTGTTACCGCTTCCCCGAAGGTTTCTCCCTTCGACGCGGCCTTCGGCTGGGAGAGCTTCTGGGCTTCTTTGCGGATGCGATATTCGTCATTCAAACGCGCCAGACGTCTCTTAGCCGCTTCAGAGTTGGCCTTCATGCGCTCGATCGTTGCCTGGGAGTGTTGGTTTGGATTTTTCATCAGATTTCACCAGTGGCCTGGAAACAGAAATAACCGCACGAGATGGATCGAAGCATTGCGGTTAAGCGGAGCATTTATCTTCTGTGAAGTAAGGTCCGGGTGAGTTAAGGTCCGGGCCAGAGCCATTGCGGTTCCGGTACATACATATAGATGTCAAGAAGGTCCGTGCAGTTGCAAGCATAGTGAGCTGTGCAGTCTCTGTTGACCGCATGCGCCACCTATCCTGTTTGCCACAATTGGGAATACAGCCGAGATCGAGTAGCCTCTTCCTGATGCTATGGAGTAGCATTCTCATGGAGGCTCAGAGAGGCAGGATATGGCACGAGGAACAGTGAAGTGGTTTAACGATCAGAAGGGTTTCGGATTCATCAGCCCGGATGATGGCGGCAAGGATGTATTTGTGCATCAATCGGGCATTCAATCCAGCGGCTTCAGGTCCCTGAAGGAAGGCGACCACGTGGAGTACGATGCCCAGCAAGGACAAAAGGGTCCGCAGGCCGTCAACGTTCGTCCCGCGTAGAGCAAACAAAATCAGCGAAAGGTTTGCCGCATGCGTTGACGCATCGCCGATCCCTGCTCAACCGAATCAAAACAACCGCGATGAGGCTGGGCGAAGTGTTGGCGCTGATGTCGAGCAAGCGGTGCAGAAGCTCGACTCACGAAGGCGGCAAACCCTGATTATGTTGCCAACTTAACTCCAATCCAAAACGAAGCGGCTTAGGAGCCATAGCTCCTAAGCCGTTTGTTTGTAATAGAACTTTTTGGTTGCGGGGGGTGGATTTGAACCACCGACCTTTGGGTTATGAGATTGTTCATCCGCTCTCTCTCCTCTTGTCTCCTGCGTTCTTGCAATGTTTTCTATTGAACGCGTCGAACTCTTGGATGCAACTGACTGCATGAGGAAGCGCATGATTTGTGGAACTTCTGTGGAACATGACGACTAGGAGTGATGTGCCCTCTACCGAAATCGGAAGCAGCATTCATGGCGCCATCACGACGTTGCATCGCGATTGGATCCCCCGCATCGGCTAAGCTGCCCGCATCTCCAAAGATTCCATCCTGGTAACTCGTAGGCTGTCATGGCATCGGCAGCGACTGCCAAGTTCAGGTTCTCGCCATCGTCATAACGGAAGCCCGTGATGCCCGATGAGCTTGCCGACTAGCTCGAACACGTCGCCGACGCGAGAACCATGAGAGATTGCCGCCGCGGTGTCCACAGACTCTTCCTAACCTTCATTTATCCCTATAACCCATTGCAGCTAGCAATCTTCTGGCCTCAGTCTGACAATCCGGGCACGGCACAAACCATCCGTTAGAGGACTCGCACCTCCTGTCCGCCTCGATCCACAACATCCGCAGCCTGCGATCCTTGACCGGTAATCGTACGGGCACCGTTCCAGTACGCATCCAGCGTCCTCTACAGCCGCTGTATGCACCAGCCATCTTGCGCACTCTTATGGAACCGGATCATTCGCCGCTGGCATTCCACGCCGACATGCCAATTCACATCCAGTGCCAGGACTAGGATTCCAGCAGAGCTCGTAACTTGTGAGCGTATCTGCGGCTCGACGTGACCACCGTTCCTTCTGCCAGTACGATGTCGTAAACCCCATCGAACATCGGACGAATCTCGCTAATGCAGGCGCCGTTCACGATGGCCGATTTCCGCACGCGGATGAAGTGGTGTGGCGCCAGCTTTTCTTCCAGGTGTGCCAGGGTGTCCCGCAACAGGTGACTGTCGCTGGCGGTGTGTATGCAGGCATAGTTTCCCGTGGCTTCGATCCACAAAACGTTAGCAACGGGAACGAAGAAAATCCGCTTCTTGTCGTTCACCACAAAGCGTTCCAATGGGCGGAGACTACGGAGGGATTGGAGCAGTGGTTCGAGACCTCGATTTGCTGTCCCGCGCTGTTCGACGACCTGGAGTGCGTGAACCAGGGCCTTGGCAAATCGCTCCTTATCATATGGCTTCAACAGATAGTCAACAGCGTGGACTT
>QIBA01000117.1 GCA_003225175.1 Acidobacteriota bacterium | reverse complement strand
AATTTTTATGACGTACTAATTTGTCTAATGATCTCTCGCGCATTCAAACAGGCAGCTCACCAGTCGCGTTCAGACAGCTCTAGCGTGAGGACGCTGTTTTACCAGCGACCGCAGTGCTAGTCCCAGAGAGACCAGAACAGAGATTAGAAGGAGGATCAGCATTGGCTTATCCAGGTCGAATCGCCATCTCGGAGGCTCGGGCATAGCCACTAGCCGAGTTTCAACATGGTAATATCCGAGCCGCGCCAGGATTGGCAGAACTAAAGAACAGCAGTAAAGGGCGACAATTATGCCGCTGCCCACAGCAGCCAAGCGGCTCCCGAAGTCCCGTACTATTAGTGACGCCGCAAGCAGAAGAATTGCTCCGCACCAGAGTGCCGCTGTGAACCACGTCGGTTGGAAATTCGGCAACCCGCTTAGGCTGGGTGCAAACACAATGTAGAGGGCTGATGCTCCGGCAAGAAAATAGACCAAATGTGAAGCGATTCTCATTGTGACTCCCTGCCACAAATTCACGGACAGGTGACCCGGCCTTCCCGTTTTGGTTTTTGCTTCAGACTCCCATGTAAAGGGTGCCCATCCTCGCGCGCCGTTCGCGACCGGGGTCCCCGACCGAACGCCGGGGTTGCGGTCGTTGGCGTGGGAGGGTGGGATTCGAGAATGTGCGGAACTCCGTTCTTGACTTTGTCCTGAGTGAGAAGCAACGCAATAACCACAGACGAATTAGATTCCCTAAAGAGTACCCGGCCATCCGCTCTTAGGACGACCGAAGCAACGAAAAATCAAGGGTCGGGCACCCGTCCGGCAGACCGATAATGCCAGTCTTCATGAATGCGGGAACCTATCTGGTGCGAAGTTTGAGATGAACGCAATCCTTCATCTTAGAGCAATGTCACCGGTAGTGTGAACCAGACGATTCAGCAGCTGTGGGAACGGAATTGGCTTACCTTAGGCTGCGCCGTGGAGTCCCCGGAGGAAACGCGCTTGCCGGAATCCTGCATCTGTACAGGACAAATCGAAGAAACCTAGTTCCCCGGGCGAGTGAATGCGCTGCCATTCGCAAAGAATTCCTTGTCAGGAGGAACTCAGATGTCCGTTGCCAACTTCGCAAGACGATGTCTGCCGTCGATTGTGCTGGCGCTGCTCTCATTGAGCTGTGGCGGCGGTTCATCGATGACGAATACCGCCAGCAACACAGCTCCAGCAACTCCTCCGCCCGGTTCGTCCTCACCTGGCACAGGGTCAGGAGGTGGATCCTCGCCGTCTGGAGGCAGCCCGAGCAGTGCTGCTACTTATGTGTACGTCGCAAGCTCAATATCTCCGTCGGCTCCGGTTGTGGGATTCCGGCTGGATGCATCCGCGCCGAGCATTGCCGAATTGGCGGGTTCGCCGTTCGGGAAGCCCACGACTGGACGCGGCTCTCTCGTCGTCAACAGGAACTTTGTTTACATTGCCGTACAAAATGATCCGATTACTACGACCATTTTGGCGATGCGAGCCGACGCCAGCAGCGGCGGCCTAACCGAAGTGGGAGAGACGACGTTCACCAGCTTCGGGGCCGCTCTCGTCAGAGATCCCTCGGGGCATAACTTATATGCCATCCTGAGTGGCGGCAACATTGCGAGCTTCATCATCAACTCCGATGGCACGCTGAGCAGCGCGGGCCCGCCGCTGCATCTCGCTGATGGAATTGCTGCGGCAGCTATGAGTCCTAATGGGCAGACAGGGTATGCGATAACCGAAACGCAACTGAGTTCAGACCCGAGGGGACCGTCATCGCTGGCAATTGTTCTGCTCCATCGCGATCCAAATTCGGGAACGCTCTCACTGAGCCGTCAGGTAAGCAGCGATCGTGCCTTCCAGCTGAAAATCGACCCAACGGGAAAGTACCTGGTTGCGGTGAAGGACGATTTCAAGCACTTTCTGGTGTACCGCATCAATGACTCAACCGGCGAGCTGACGGCGGTTGCCGGATCGCCGTTCGTGTCGGCTGGCAATCTTCCAGCGCCGGATTTCACGCGTCCGTTTGATTTCAGCCCGGATGGCCGATTCGTCTACGCAGTGAATACCAATGGAGTGAACGAGCGACCGGCAAGTATCTGGGTGTTTGCGCTCGATGCCAACAGCGGAACACTGACGCAAATTCAGACATTCGATCTCCCGCCCGGCAGCAACTATTTCAATGTTGCGGTGGAGAATTCGCTCATGATTCTGATTGCGAACGCCAACGATAGCAGGATCACGCTGATCCGCCGCGATCCGAACACCGGCCAACTCAGTGCCGGTGGCAATCCTTTGGGCGGCTACAGAGGTCTACAAGAGATCGGCGTCATGCATTTCTGACCTGGCTGGGTGGCCCGCCTTTTTCCATTTCGGGTCTAGTGTCGCACTTCCATACTGTGGGTGCCCCGTTCTCGCGCGGTGTTTGCGCGAGGGCGGGGTAACGAGAGGGTCGGCTACTTCAGGTTTGGTTTTCTCTTGCGAATAGCATCCAACTCATCGATCCTTACGATGCTGGCTTCTTCACAAAAGTAAGCGCGGAAGCTGCTCCAGCGCCAGAGTTCCGGAGAGGGCACCAGGCCGCGATTCAGCGGATTGTCGTGCATGTAGCGGAGCTTCTCCGCTCTTTTCTGGTTCGAGTAGACATTGAAATCGTAGAAGCGAGGCTGCCAGAAATGGCGATGCTGGCCGGTGCCATCGTCTCTCCAAAGCATCGGCTGATTGCTGCGTCTCTTTCTGGAGGGTTTCAGCAGTCTATGGGCGACGCTTTGCTTGAGAACCTGCAGGACAGTCGAAGGTTTCCCTTTTCGGGTTCGGCAATCAGAATGTGAAAGGGTTCGGGCATGACAACATAGCCCACAACTTCAAACTGGTATTTGCGCCGGACCTGCTCGAAGATGCGGAGAAATACCGCGCGCATGCCTGGTGCCCAGCAGGGGTTGCCGACGATAACAACTGCAGGTGATGAAATGAAAGTCGCGGAGACCGTAGATCCGCCTCAGACGGCTGGGCATGGCGCGGAATTATAGTCCGCGGTGTTTCCATTCGAACAGGAGTTCGATGAACCATGTGTCGCAGACAAAAGGCAAAAACCGGAGTTCCCGACGTTATACTCACCCCACCCTCGCGCAAACATCGCGCGAGAATGGGGCACCCACAGTTTGGAAGTCCGAGACAAAATCCACAACGGGAAAGAGGACGGGCCACCCCCGCCTCGATGCCAAGCAACTCCTCTCCGATCTGTTCGGGAGATGTGTTTGCTCTTGACAGCGCCTTATATAGAACCCGCACTAGCGGCTATAATGCTGCGCCGTGCTGATTCCTCGACGCAATCCTCTGCGCCGGTACTATGGCAACGGCGATCTTCATTTCATCACATCGAGTTGTTATTAACGCAAGCTGTTGGTCCTCTTAGAGCGAATTAAGAAAATTGATCAAGTCTTGCTTGTCTTGTTCGCTCAGGCCGATGTTGAAGCGCGCGTCGTAAAAATCCACTACCTGACGCAATGTGTCTGCATTCCCATTATGGAAGTAGGGCGCGCGCGCTGCCAGTCCGTTCAGCCGTGGAACCTTGAACTTTCCCAGGTCTGCACACTTACCAGTAATCAATCCCATCCCGGGATCAGTGGTTTCAAACTCATCGTAGTCGACTCCGTCTACCGTTGTGGGGTTGCTATAAAACGGAATGGAACTCACAGGACACAAGAACGAAAATAACGGCTGATCATCTGTCGGCGGCAGCGCTGTCGCCGTCGTCTGATTGCCGCTTTGGTCGACGCCGCTGTAGTCACCGATTCCGAGGTGCCTGCCCCCAGGAACGACGTCACTGCCGACGTTCAGAGTGTTATGGCAGGTCGAGCAAGTAGAGTTCGGCGCCGGATTCCCAGGACCGGCGTCGTTGAAGCCGGCAACGCCGGTGATGGTGAACGTTCTGGTGTTGAAGATAGCCTGACCGCGATTGATCGAAGCCTGTGCTGCGCTGTTGGTGGGGAGGGTCCACGCATCGTAAGTGTGGAAGGCCAGCGGATTAGGCAGAAATGTATTACCGGGAACATTCGCGACGCCGATTCGAGAGAGATTGACCGGGCCACCGGTTGCGCCCGCTGCTGACAGGCGTCCCGCCTGATTGTCGAAGTTTTGAGTAGTGAAGAGTCCAATTTCGAAATTCACCCCCTGTTTCACTTGATCGTCGGTTGGGGGCGCTCCGGCCTGCGCATGGCCGAGAGTTGCATCGATGAATTGACTCTGAAGACTTGGCTCTCGCCCATCCCACATGATGGTTCCCTGGGCCGAAATCGAAGTTGGATTGGAGCCGAATTGCGCGTTTCTCGTGAGGTTGGTGGCGTTTAGTACTCGCCGATACATCGAGAGCATGCCGCTTGGCAGACCATAGTCGGCACTGTTCTCACAACCGTAAGGATCGCTCAACACGCTCACCTGATATTCAGCATTCGCGGGTACAGGAATGAATACGCGAATGTTTCCTTTTGTCAGCAACTGGCTTGAGGCGGCAGCCTTGTCGTCGATAGTCTGCGCGGCGGCTCCAACGTCCGGGCAATTCGCGCCGTCGACCGGAGCAAAGAGAGGGTCATTGCCCTGTGATGCGTAGAAAATGTCCGTTGCGGTGCCTGGGTTCATCGCCCAGCCGCTCTGCGGCTGATGGCAACTGAAGCACGTGCGACCATTGGTGCCGAGTGAGCTGAAAAATGCGTTTCCGGCCGTTGCTGTAGCGCCTGCTGGTTGATAGCTGGCCAGGCGGCCGGAGGGATCGTCCGATTCCATGAACTGCGGTATTGTCGCGGGCGTTTGTCCCGGCTGAGTCGAAGATTGCATCGGCGCCTGGCGCGACTGTTGCCATACCGGCGGAAACCAACTCGGCAAATGCAGCTGCTGGCCCAGCAAAATCTGGGCATGCGCAGGCCGGACGAATCCAAGCCAAACCACAAGCAGCGCTGTTGCAAACAGAATTCCTGAAACAACAATCCTGGCGAGAAATCGTGTCATCGCGGGCCTCCTTCGGTGCGCTGGAGAAACCACCTCCTTCTCGTGGCCGGCGATAGTTCCACGTTAGAAAAAATCCTGTCGCACTCAATGGATTCCGCCCTCAGCTCGGCACAGAAAGATCGGCACCCACTACACCAGCACGATGTTCTGGTTAGCAGGTGACGTTCCACTTCGTCCCAACGAAACTCCGGAGAAGCCGAAACGCCAAGCGCTACTGGAGATGTCGAAAAGTCAGGTACTTCCAGACCGAGAGCTCCATTGGATGGCCAGTGAGGAGCACTGTTCCGCGCTTTTTGGGACAAATGCTGAACGAAAGTTTTTTCACGTGAAAATATTTGCTAGCCGAAAGGGACTTCAACTATCCGAATATCGCATGCCGCGCCGATCTTTCATCCAGCACTGTGTGACTGCTTGCTTCGCTGCCGAAGCAAGAAGGAGTGCGCGTCAGCAGCTCCCCTTCGGCTTCCTTGTCGGACGAGGAAATGTGGTCAGTCTGTCCAGCCTGGTAAGGGAGATTCAGTGAATCGGAACGCAACGATGTATTTCAGTGCGGTTCTAGATTTTTCTTTGTTTTGCGGGGCTCGAGTCGAGATTCAGAACCCCGCCGGGTGGCCCAGCCTTCCCGTTTTGGTATTTTCATCAGACGCCCATGTAAAGGGTGCCCCGTTCTCGCGCGGTGTTCGCCAGGGCGGGGTTAGAGGATGTGTGCAACTCCGCCTTTGACTTTGGTCTTTGTTAGACACGACTAAATACTCACGGACTCCAGGTTCCCGGCACAAGGACGAACGATATAATGCTCCGCCATGCCGAGCCGGCTCAAGCGAATCTATGGGTTTCGCGATCTCCACTTCATCACATGCAGTTGTTACCGACGACGGCAGTTACTCGGTACTAGGCATGCACGAGACGTGTTTCTCCGCATCTTCGAGCAAGTCCGGCGCAAATACAAGTTCGAAGTAGTGGGCCACGTGGTCATGCGGGAACACTTTCATATCCTGATCGGAGAACCCGAAAAGGGAAACCATCCAGCCTCCTCCAGATTCTCAAGCAGACCGTCGCCCGACGTCTACTCAAACCGGCCAGAAGGCGACGAAGCAATCAACCCATGCTGTGGAAGGAAGGTCTTCCCGTTCAGAACCGTCATTTCTGGCAAGCGCGATTTTACGACTTCAATGTTTATTCGAACGAGAAACGCTTCGAGAAGCTGCGCTACATGCACAGGAACTCAGTAAAACGAGGCCTAGTGTCCTCACCCGAACTATGGCCCTGGAGCAGCTTCCGCGCTTACATGTACGCAGAGCCGAGCGAGAACGGGGCACCCGACTGGTAGAAGTGGCACACAAGAACCGAAACGGGAAAGGCGGGGCCACCTGTCCGATTTCAGGTGTCGGCGCGATCAAACTTTCGCTGAAATTCAACAGGCGGAACGTCCACCTCTGCTTTCAACGGTGCTGACGAATATGAGCGTCCTTGTCCTGGATTCCGCCAGAAGCCGTTTTATGGATTCGCGTGCGTGTCCGCTTTGGTTGATTCGTCAACGTTGCGCGTTTATTGGGATCCAATTGGTAGGCATTGTTTCTGGATTGCCCGTCATTCGGGAACAATTAAGAGAGGCGCCAATGTCGCAACTCTTCGCGCCTTTGAACGATGTGAGAGAAGAACTCGTGTTACGTTCTTTCACACGGGTCCTTAAGCATTCTCAACATTGCCTTTTTCGCTTCGCCAAATTAGATATGCATAATGGCGACCACGCCCGTTCCGGGTGCCGGATTGCCTGAGTTCAACGGCTTCAACGCTCCGGTGCTGGGATCGAACGAGAAGACGAGCGTTCCATCTTTTGTGCTTGAGAAAAGGTAGGTGAACTGGGTCGACATCGACTCGAAAAATGCCGGCTGATTCGGTTGATTTCCGGCAGGAGTTGCCGGTCCACCTGCCATCGATGCATTTGTGCCAAGCTCAATGATGGTGACGCTTCCGGAATCCCTGTTCGTAACCGCAGCCCATTGCTTTCCACCGCGGTAAGCAGCGATGCCATTGGAGTACAAACCCCCCGATGGGATTTCTGAGCTGCTGGTCCTGGTTTGTGCTGATCGGCGTGATGTAGTTCACGCTGTCGATAGTTCCATCGCTGTGGCGCGGATAACACTGGATCGCCACATTCGCCTTAAACAAAGCCATGTTCACGCAGACGTAAGCGGAAGTCACCTTGAGTTCGCCCGCACTTGCTCCATGATTAATTTGCCAGGGTGAACCGGGAAGCGGAGTAAGCGTTCCTGAACTCTGATCGACGGCATAGCCGTACATCGCAGGCGCTGGAGAGCCGATATTGCTCGCATCGACATACGCCGAGGCATAGAGAAAATTCCCGGAAGCTTCGGTTGCAACCGCGTAGATTCCCTTGGCGGTCACATTGCCCAGCTTGGTCAGCGAGCCGTTTGCGTCCGAGCGGAAGCTGGTGATGTTGGCCGAGGAAGGATCGGAGGGGTTGTCACCAGCGGCAAACAGCAAATGTCCGCTGGTTGCGAGCCACACCGCCTGACCCGAGACGGTGTACGGCGAGCCGGACGTAGTGCTTACGTGGTTCGAGCTATCCACCGCGATTCCATAGATCTGGTTGCCAGAGCCGACAAAGGCCAGTGCCGTAACCGATGATCCTGCGCCGGAGCCTGGATTTGATCCCGATCCAGAGCCGGAACCGCTGCCTCCTCCAGGCTGCGAGCTGCCTGTAGGAGGATTCGGGTTCGATGCGCTGGTACTTGGCGCGGAAGCGGAACTACCCCCAGCTCCGCACCCAATGAAAGAGAATGAGGATAAAGTAAAGACTACAAGCAAGACGAGCGACGGCTGGTTCATAGGTTCTCCTAAAACCAGGAGTGGGGGTTTGCCCAGCTTAGATCGACTGCGTAGGAACCGGGTTTTCTGCTGGTGCTAAGTTCTTCCGATTTGGCGTACCAAAGAAAAGGCGGCTCGCGCCGCCTTGGATGCAGCATCAAGGAAAAGCTACTGGTGCACTTCTCCCATTTGAGCTCCCGCTCCGGAAGACCATATTAGGAACTGCCTGCGCTTTGGCATTTCGAGCCACAGGGCGATAACTCCCGTCTCGTCGGCTATTCGGAAACTGGACAAAGATGTGGCCAAATTCCGAATCGCCCGTCACTCGGGTGCGCTCCAAATGTTGGATCAATCTCTTGAATCACGCTTTTCGCCCTTTGATCCCGAAATTTGCTCAAAGTTTGGGAGTAGCGCTGCGTGTAATCCCGACGGAATTTCTGAAAGCGAATCAAAACAAGGAGCAATCTACAATGAAACGGTCTTCGCTTGCGCTGAGAAAACCTGGGAACAGACGGAACGTTTACGATTAGAAAAACCGCGACAGACGGGACGTTTTCTGATTCTCGATACCAGAATGGGAACGTCCCTACTGTCCCTATGTTTCTGTCCCCATGTTTCTCTTCGGTTGCCCAGCGGGATCCATGCGGACATTCCCGAGCACGGAGGAACAGAGTAGCTGCTCAATTTCTTGGCACCACATCCAGCCCCGGCCAAAAAATCCCCCTCTTAGAAATTAGCCAGCCAGACCTCCGGGATGTGGGGCCCTTCATGCAAATCCAGAATGTAGCGAAACTCTTCGTATTGTCAGTTCTCACGCTTACCTTGCCGTCGATCATCGGCTGTGGAAGCTCAACATCGTCGGCTGCGCCGGCATCCTCCAATGTCGCGAGCAGCGGTCCGCCGTCGTCCGGCTCTCAGCCGGTAGTCCCTTCACCGACGCCGATGCCATCCTCGACGTGCATCACCGGCACTGTCACAGACGCCGATGGGCACCCCTTTGGAGCACACGATCCGATGAAAGATCCGACTCCCTTGATCACTGTCTTTCTCGAACAACAAAGCAAAGATGGAGATGACCGCGTCCTTACG
>QIBA01000116.1:1586-8738 GCA_003225175.1 Acidobacteriota bacterium | reverse complement strand
AACGAATCTTTTGCCTCAATCGATTCGACAGCAACGCGACAGCCAATCCCGCAAATGCCAACAGCACGATCAATGCCTGGAGCTCGAACGCGTCGGCTTTTCCAGTTCGTGCCACCACCTCAGCAAGGACACCTACGACGAAGAGATAGGCCCCAGCCAAGACAAACGTCAGTGACGTGCGCAACACAGCATGCGAGGGATAAACGTCGATCTCGCCGAACCCGCTTCGTCGAAAAGCTATAACGATCAAAGCGCAGCCGATCAGAAGCGCAACGCTGTCTATCCTGCTTAACACCAGAATGCCGTCCGAAAACAGCAGCGCTTGGCTCGCAGTGTAAATTTGGGCCCCGAAAATGATTCCCAAACCGATCACGACGAATTTGATTCTCCACTGCATCGTGCCGACAGCAGATCGAAACGTCCTTTCCAGGTTCATCAGAATCACAACGGCGGAGACGAGCTGAAACCCGTTCAACATTCTGGCCGCCGCGTGCGAGCGAACCCACGAGTCTGAATCGGAGTCGATAAGAGACACAGGCAGTAATTGATTTCTGAAAATCACCGATATCCCAACGGGAATAAGCACGGCCGCCACTACGAGCAGGCGCGACCGCGACGGCAAGCTTCGCGCATTTCCCCGCGAGTAAGTAAGGCTGAAGCAAATCCAAATGCCCGGGAAAAAGGATTTCGCGATGAGGGTAAGGCTTCCCCAGAATGCTGCCTTTTCGGGGATTACCGCGTCGCTCCACATCGCGCCGAACAAACTCTCCAAGCCGAAAATCAGCATCCCAACCGAGAAACACCAGGTCGCCAGAGAACGCTTTGTGCGGCACGCAGCGATGGCGGCGAGCGCCAAACTGAAGGCGCCGGCGACGAAAGCTAGAATCGTGTTCGGGCTCACAAACTATTTCTAGCTGACATCATGTATCGCGTTACAGACGCAACGGCCGCCGGAGCTTTCAGCCGATAAAAAAGTCGCAAATGTCATTTCGCCCATACAGGAAAAGAAACCTTCGCCCGCCACGTGAGCCCTAGCGACCACAAGGCGAGTGCTGGCACGACGGCGGAGCGCCGGTCTGGTACCGCTTTCTACGGCAAAACACAGACGAAGTTCCCGAAAATCTCCCGCGGGAAACAAGGCCCACAGGGAATCAGAGTTTGGTCTCGCTCTCAGCGCTTTCTCCCGTATCGCCCCTGCGCAGCAACCATAACAGGAAAAGAAATGGAATCAACGAAAGCACAAAGAACAGCGGTCCGCCGCGACGATGGATTAGACTATGGATCATCTGCGGACCCAGATGCACACAGAGAAGACCGATCACAAAAATACGAAATCCATTTCGTAAAATGGCGAGCGGGATGACAACCGCGATAAGTGCCACGCGCCGCCATGGCGTTTTCAAAAACAGATTGGCCGCCAGGATGCTGGTTATGAAGAGCACCAGACTCGAGCGGATGCCGCTGCATTCCTGCGCAACTTGAATGGTAATGTTTGGCAGCTGAAAAACAGGTCCGACACGAAAGAAAGGCATGCCACTGAGATGAAATAAAAGATTGGCCATCTCGGCCGAGGCGGCTGCGGAAGCCTGTTCGAGGGCATCCGCCATCGCATTCGGCATTGGCACCATGAAAATGAGGTAGGCCAATGGAAAGGCTGCAGCTCGCATCCAGGCACGTCCGAGAAAGAAAAAGCCTGCCGCTGCAAGACAGCAAAGGAACGACAGCGTCAGCAGCGTGAGGCGATCATTGATGCCCGGCACTCGCCCCGCAAAATCCAACCAGTAGGTGAAGATCAAAATGCCGAGACCGATAGCGAGGGACACGATTGCGAGCGGAAGATCGACAGAATATTTTTTCGGCAGTTGATCCCGTCTGATGTAAAGCAAGTAACCAGAAACGAACGGGATTAACAAAATGTATGAATGCAGTTGGCTGCTCGCCGCATACTTGATCAGCGTCAGCAGAGAGTGCCCGAAAATCGCCGCCAGCACGACCGCAAAACACGCGGCTCCCAAAAAACGCGACTTCTGCCTGTGCTTCAGTGGAGAAGATTTGGAGATGTTCCCTGTTTGCACAGAAATGGTGGGTTCGCGAGCAGCAGCTCCGTCTGATGAAGAGCGCATATGTTTGATCTCTGCTAAGGTCTCTGTCAGCTTGACGTCAGAAGGCAGTTTTCGATTCTTGCCTAGAGAGCTTCCTGCACGACTGCCGTTTCAGCTGTGATCTTCAGTAATGGTATGTTACGCCGGCGAAATAGTGATTCCGCGAATAGCCACCTGTAGCTCCTGACGAGAACTGGGCCGAGTACGTGGTATTAGCGTTAACTGCCCAATGGTTGTTGATCCTATAGTCGAGCCCGAGAGTAAATTGCAAGCCATCCTGTGAGCCTGCCGATGTCGTTCCAGATGACCCTTGATTGTTACTGTTATAATAATAAACTGCCGCTCTCGCGTTGATGCGCGAAGTTAGATCGTACCTTGCGTTCAGGCCGGTTCGGAACGTCGTGCTCCCCCTTGCGAGGCTGTTGGTGGACTGTTCGACTCCATAAGTTGTTATCCAGCTTAGCGAATGCTTGGGACCCCGATAATTAACATTGACTGAGCCGTACGGATCAATCGAGCTGCCGTCATCTTTGAAAGAGCGAAATGAGGACCCCCCAAGCACGTCAATGCTCAGGTCCTTGGTCAAATTATGATCGAAACCAACGAGAGCAAAATGAGTCGTGGAATCGCTCGGTGCGCTGTCGTAGTCGACGATGAGATAGCGATATTGTAAATTCAGGTTCGTGCGTGTGGTGAGGCTAAATTGCAGTCCTTCGGCAAGCGTATACTGGAACCGGTCCTGCTGGTTTAGGGTCGTCGTCGTCGCTGTCGTCTGCTCTGTCGTCTGCAAATAATCGACTCGCTCTAAGGTAAAGCTTGTTATCGAGGAGAGTCGCGGTAGCCAGTGATAGCTAAGCGAAAAAATACTGTGCGTGTCGAAGTGAGGAGCGCGGACGTTTTCCGGTCCAACATTGGATTGGAAATTCGGCTCGGTCTGGTAAGCGGCATAAACGTCAGCACGGAAGGAAAGGCGAGGCGAGAAATTATGCGTTAACCCTAAGGTAAGGGTGAGGTCCTTGTCATCTGATCCCACATCGGGAAACTGAGTAAAACGCCCGACGCCTATTAGATGAACTTCCGTGGGTTCAGCGAACCGATCATATGTCAGGACAAGGTTTTCTCTCACCGAAAATGAGCCTCGGCCGCTTCCGCCCGTGGTGGTATTGCTGCCGAGAACGTTGTTATCAAAACCGAGGTTCACACCGGCTGTGATTTCAAGCGGAACGTATCTCCCTCCACCACCACTAGCGCCAGCACCCGCTCTCCCTCCGCCCCTCAGACCACCGCCACCCGCTCCTGATATGGAACCAGCCCCTCCGCCACCCACACCACCGCCACCCGCTCCTGATATGGCCCCCCCCCCATATTGAGCCATCGCTTCACCGATCGGAGCAAGCAAGCAAGCAGCGAATAGCAGAACGAAACGCAGAACAAGAACGTGATTTCGGCATCCGCGAAATCGACATGGCAAAATCATGTTTGCAAGTCGCGCCCCCTGCCGGCACGTCAACTCAAAACACGCTGCGCCCGATATAAATCACGTCCCCATCCTGGACATACTCCGGTTGTACGGGCTGACCGCGAATCGACGACTTAAGGTTAAGGCTTTCAGTGCGCTGTACTCCGTTGATTATGCGAGTCAGATGAATATTGCTTAAACTTCCATAGTCACCCACTCCGCCCGCCTCCATAATCGCCTGGTACACAGTCGTTGGGCGATCAAATTCAATTTTGCCCGGTTTACCGCCAAATCCCGAGATTATCACAGTTGCAGGGCTGGTTTCCAAGGTGACCAGCACTTCTGGGTTATCGAGGTGCTCGTCATACCGGCCGATGAGTTGATTTTGAAAATCCATGACCCTTTTCCCCGCAGCTTGCACCTCACCGATCAGCGGCAAACTTACTTTGCCGTCGCGGCGAATTTTTTGTGTTTGGTCCAGATCGGCGTTTTCGGCGAACGCAATCTTGATCGTATCTCCGGGGGAAAGTCTTACAGCAGTGTAAGGACCTGGTGGGTACGGCAAAGGCGGCCACTTCGTCTGGCATCCAGCGCAGGCGAGCGCTGCAATCGCTATCAGCGCGAAGCAGCAATGAACGCCTCCTAGTTCGCCGTTCTTGCCACAAATTGCTTGCGTGCTGGGCTTTAGATTGTCGCAAATGCTTGTTCTCTTTCGCGTCATGTGGGCTTGTTTACTCCATAAGCTTGTTGATAGGCAAGATAAAAAACACCGCGATCTACGTTCCGACCTCGTGCGGCAGGAATCGGCACGATGGCGTTGCCTGTGATCTAGGTAGATTGGCCTCTCTCGGGTTCGCGGCTGCTCAAATATGAATTGTTTTCTCGATCAAGATGAGATTTCATCTGCACGTAGATCCTTCGCATGGAGTTCCTCGGTACTCTTCCGCGAAAGCGCCTCAGCTAAGCGGTTCGCCGGTCGAGGAGAAAAACCCGCCGCTCACCAGCAGACAGACAAATGAGAAAGTCACAAGCCCAAGATAAGCATTCCAGCTCATCCGGCCTGTATGTTGAACACCCGTCCCGTGGCCCACGCAGCCAGGCCCACACTGGCCATCAGTAGCGCCGGTTTAGGCGAGGACATGTATTTTCCCGGGAAGTTGATTCCACTCAATTCACGCTCCTGCCTTGGAGGCGGCTAAGTTGCAGCATCCCGGCTTTCTTCCGTTCGAATCGGGCGAAGGTGCTTGGAAAATTCCTTCAGCGAAACGTCTAACCTCAACGGCAGATCAACCGTGGCGATGGGCCGGGCGGGATTGCCTTGCACGACGGTTCGCGCCGGCACGGACTTTGTAACTACGCTCCCAGCGGCCACAATCGCACCCTTCCCGATCGTAACGTTTGGTAAGATGATCGCGCCCGGCCCGACGGTTGCATCTTCCTCAATGACTACACCTCGTCGCTCGCGAAAGTGCGCGATGATCGTCGCACGTATCTGAATCGTTGCCCGATCACGGATCGTGACTAACTCCGGCCACGACGTTTCGATGATGGCGTCATAGCCGATCCAGACATCCTTCCCGATATCAACTCCGCGCCATCGATGCAGCCAAACCCGCCAGGTAGTCGCACCTGGAGAATGACAAGCCAGCACCTGCAGGATTCGATTTTTGGCCGCGGAGAAAAATCCCTCTCGGTGTGCTATTTCAACACCGTCTGGAGTCATTCCCCATTGAGTCATGAGCTGCCGGCAGACCTCGAATTGGATACCGCCGGCATAGCACCTTCCTCGCGCAAAATGCATGCCCCCAAATGAAGACCGACTCCATAGTTCACCACCACGTGCAGCCGGCCCGTGTGGCCCCGGTGCCACTTGGCCAAGGAAATAATCGAATCGGTCGCTCCGCAATGCGCTCGCTCCGACATCTCGTCCATGATATGTTCCGCTTTACCAGTTTGGAGATAGCGGGTCACCATTTTCCAGGTATCTGGGAAAGTGTTTGGATAATGCAGCGCAACATCAGAAGCGGCCAGGTTCAAGCCCAGATCGGTCGCCAGACTCTGAATCATTTCCACCGTCCGCTTCACAATTTCCACCAGGGGGACCAACCGGCGCGTGGTAGAGTAGTAGCTTATCCCCAGGAGATGGTAGCTTTGTTTCTCGCGGCTAACCGAAAAGGCCGAGCTATGATCTGACCCAAGGATCCTTTCGCGCAACAAATCCACGGGAACTCCTGCTGGACAGCAATCCGCCATTAGACAAACGATCGGGCGATCATCAGCGACTGAGATCAGGCCGCTGCCGGTGATTAGAAGCGATAAGAAGCCGGCGCAGCCGCTGGCAAACGAACAAAGATAGGGCAAATGATCGATCTCCAGAGTCTGCATGATTTCGGCGGGGAAGTAACGATTGCGGGAGGCTCCGATAGTGTCGCCCGGTTCGAAGGGCATGACCGCGCATTCTGCATGGCAATGCTGCGTCACGAGCGCACGCGGGCTGCCAGCGCACTCGAGGGCAGAGCGCAAAGGATCGATCGCCAGATCCACAAGCGTCTCTCCTTCAGCCAGCTCCAGGCGATAGCGATAGCCCATGGCATTCAAAGTTTCCACCGAGCTGGCCAAGCGGCCACTCGCTTTCACTTCATCGAGAGTGCGTCGGACGCTCCCGAGCTTGTAACGCAGTCCCGAGATGAAAATCGGCTCTCTTTGATAAAGAAGTTTCATTCCGGGCGCGCCAATCTCCACAGCGGTTTATTCCCGCTCAGCCGGCCTGGCATGTTGCGCCACATAAACGGAAAGCGGTCCCACGATGGTGATCTGTTCCGCATCCAAAGTCGCCATATCCAATCGGATTCGAAATTGATCCTCAATCGAGCTGATCATCTCGAGCACTCCGAAAGAATCGATCACTCCCGAAAGCAGAAAATCAAAATCATCGCCGATTTCAGCCGGAATCAAGCCAATTCCGTGAATCGAATCAGCGTATTTAGTGAGAAGAAACTGTCTGACTTCCTCTGGGGTGATCTGGGTCACGGGAGTTTTGTTGCTGGATACCTTCAGGACCGCACGCTGCCGCTCGCTGTCTTACCAATGAGACGCCTTTTTTGAGCAGCGTAGCTCGGATCTCTTCATAACTGCGCAACCTCCCGATTTCATCAACGTCAAAATCGATCAGAAAAGTGCCCTGCAGATCGGCGATCAACTGCACCATCGCCAGGGAATCCCATGCCGCGACAGCGTTTTGCGTGATCTCCTGCGGCTGCACGTCAGGCGGCAGATTAAAGAACTCCCTCAAGAGGCGGAGCAGAGCGTCACTATGCTGCATCGGGTTCGTCTATCGCATTGATCCAGGATGGATATAAACGCGGCGCAAGCGGCGTCAACTCATAGCGCTTAACGGAACCATTACCTTCCACCTGACGAAAACCCAGTTTATCATAAAAATCTGCGACCAGGCTGTTTTTGCCCGTCGCAACATATTCTGCCTGCAGTTTCCGCACACCCTTTTGATAGGCACGGTTGACCATCGCAGCCCAAAGCGCGTGTTCCACACCACGACCCAAGGCGCGGCAACTCACCAACAAGCTATCAATG
>QIBA01000116.1:0-1441 GCA_003225175.1 Acidobacteriota bacterium | reverse complement strand
CTCGATTGTCGCAGCCATTTGCAACGATTTGAGGAAGCTTTCCAGATCGTCCTGATGCGCCCCAATTTCGCGCGCCTGACGGACCCGGTAGTCATGCTGGCGTTGCCGATCCTCTTTGGTGAGAAAGAGTGAGTCAAAGGCATCTGTCTCCCACAGCGTATTCAGGGTCCGCAGCGGATCGGAGTTCTGATTTAGGATCAGCACCCGCGGGTTGAGCTGCCGCATCTGCTCGCGCTCGTAATCCGAATCGTCGATGAAGGCAAAGCTATCAAGTCCCAGCCTGAGCTCTGCCGCGGCCGCGCGCAGATTTTCCGACTTTGGTTCCCAATTGATCTTGCGGACCGCGAAATCTTCCAACTTAAGGATCATACCCGGAAGCGAGCTAAAAGCCTCCTCCACGTCAATAGCATTGTTTTTCGAGAGCAATACCAAAGCGATTCCCCTCTCCTTTAACTCAAGCAGCTCTCGCTGGATTCGCAGATGCACGTTACCAGGGAACTCTGGTCCGATCTGGAGGCCCGCCAAGCCATCTTCCCCCAGCACTCCGCCCCAAAGGGTATTGTCGAGGTCAATTGCGAGTGCCTTTTTCCTCGACACGATCAGTGGTCGCAGAAATCGCGCCAAATAGAAGGCGAAGGCGACTTGCCCGGCCGCGCTGAATGGCTGTCGCGCCATAAAATCCAGTCCTACAGCTTCATGACCGCGTCTTTGTCCACTCGCCCACGCCGCAAGGTCAATCACATAGACGCTGCTGTTCTCGGTCGCCAGCTCGTACAGTTTTTGATTTATTGAGCCTAAGATTGAAAACAACCCCGCCCGATGTTGCGCAGCCAGAACCGGATTCGAGGACCCGACCGGTGGAGGAACGGTTGAGAGGAATAATGGCATTTCCGCAGCCGTTTGCTGGTGGAGTCGAACCACACCTTCGATTCGCCCGAGTAACTGGTCGCGCCGGGAAGTAATGCCATCGGGAAATCCATTCGAGAAAGGATAAAACACTTCGGGAAGCAATTCCTCGGTACGCCAAAGGACCACGCGTGCATCTAACGCTTCACGCTCCGCACCCAACGCGCCCTGCGCAATGCGAGTCTCAATCGCATCCAGAGGTCCGATCTCCAGGGTTGCTCGGGCGGGCAAACAATTAAGTGCAAGCTGCAAGACCGGTCGTAACGGCTCGAGGTTATAAGTCCCGAGTAACTCGACCCGAAACGCCGGACCTCGCTGAGTCGCTTCCAGTTCCTCTACCGTACCTAGGGCGTGCCTTATCCTGGCCAAAAGCGAAGACTCGACTGCCTCCAGCACCGCCGCCTTCTGACGATCCGGAAACTGTTCGATCCAATGGCGGACTCGGTCCATCTGACTAACGATACTTCCGCTCACCAACTCAAAGACGCCGCCATTCCGGTTTCGGCTTCCTTCTCCAAGATCTTGACCAAAGCCT
>QIBA01000115.1 GCA_003225175.1 Acidobacteriota bacterium | reverse complement strand
TGAGCGGCGCCTGACGATGCTCCAGATCAGAACGAACAGGATCAGCAGGAAAATGAAAATGACGAGGGCGGCGATCATTGATTCAAGTACCTCCTCAGGATCTCATCCCACCGCGCAAGGTCGGTCGCAGGTAGGCGGCCCAATTCGTTTATCTCACTTAGCGGTGAGAAGAAGTAGATCGCCCATATCAAAACCGCGACGTTGTATCCCAGGGAATTGAGAAGGTGGAACGTGTCAGCTGCAATGAGTTGTGTGGATCGAAGTTCAAAGACGGCTAGCTGTAAACCGGCGGCCACCCCGAAACCGGCTACGATGCCGGAGGTGTAATGCTTCCACGTCAAACCGAGATGGGATATGAATAGGATGAAGACGATCAGAACGCCAACCTGAACGAATCGCGCAGAGCGTTCGATCAGTACGACTGATTCCATGCGAAATTCACCTCGTCCGAACTCTGACTCATAAAACATCCACAAGCCCGCCAGCATGGTCACCGCAACGCTGAGCCAGAAGAGTCGCATCCCAAGCGCACGAAGAGTGTCGTATTGCCTGATCAATTGCCAGAGAATCTCGTAGATCACGGCGACACCCAAGAGTATCGCCAGCGGTTCGCCTAGGAAATAGATCCACGAGTACATACGTGCATTGTGTCTCACAAATAATAGGACCAAATCGCGTGTGGAGACGAACAACGTGTACACGAAGAAAATCGGAAAATTTCGGATCTGTCGCCGAAGACCAATGGAGAAGGCGATGAGAGGCTGAAGGCAAAGAGGCACAATCCAAAACAACATCCCGAGCTTTTCCCGTACGGAACTCATGGGCTGTGGAGAGCAGACTACCTCCTGATCGCACAGCCCACAAAACTATTTCGCGATAGTTACTTCGTTGGGCTCGGGTTCTCAACCAGACACTGCCATGGTAAGCATTCGGGAAAAGGCGCTCCTCCGTCGGCCCGTGACGGGGTTGAAAGTGTTCCGACAAGTACGAGAGTTGCGAGTGCTAGACCTACGATCTTCTTCATGATGTAACTCCTTTCGGTGCTTTTGCACCTGCGAGGAATTACAGCGAGAAGTTGGAATAGCTAAGAGTTTCGTTAAGTCTGGTCGGAATTCCGACCAAGTTAGGCGATGTAGTTAGGTCTGAAGTGTAGGAAGTACAAGAAAAGTATGTTCCGGAATGACACAGATCGCGGTAGTAGTCCCGGTCTAGCACTCCTGAAATGGAGGCAGCTGTAGAGAGCACCAGGCGTGCACGATGCGCCCAATGATCGTGGCCTCGCGCACTCTCAGCCGGCGTATCGGCTTGTTCGAAGCTGGATGGGGGATCAAGAGAATTTCGTGCTTATCCTGCTGACACCAGACACAGCTATAACCCTGGTCGTGCCAAACCAGGTAAATCGGGCGTTCCCGGAGTGTCCGCCAGGCAGACAGTTGAACAGTTGCCTGGTTTCTGTCGATTTCGATGAGCGACCCCGGAGGAATGATGTCTGCCATGCTGTCGTCAGCCAGTCCAATGACAGCGTACGTAAAACGCTGAGGCTGTAAGCGTTTTAAAATCGCGGCAGGGGCGATGCCCCATTCCTCCGGTCTTCCCTTGAGAAGATCGGTCTCGCGCGGATCGACCCGATTGTCGAAATTCAACCGAAATGAGACATCGCTCTCAGTCAGGTCAACCGGATCCAGGGCCGTTTCGCTGGGCGGATGCGGAAGCACCGGCTGCTCAGTGTCGCGAGAATCGATTCCAAACACCGCCAGCATCTGCGTCAGAGGCATTTTGAAGATCAGGGCCAGACACTCGATTTTGTAGATTCCCGGAGTACTGCCGTTTTCAATATCGAAGAGAGTCGCGTGCCCGATGTAGTAATCCTCGTTGCCCTTGCGGTCGGCGATAATTCGACTCTGCCGCTCGACATCGCGCGACTTTAGGAATCGCTCTTCCCGCAATCTTCTAATGAGTTGACCAGACTCGTTCATGGACAGCGTCTCAAGTTTTTATTGCCGAGCAGGGCAAAAAGCCTAAATGCTACCGATCTCGCGAGCTCAGTATCGGAGCGATTGTTCTGTCCGCGATGTCTCCAGTGCCAGATCACGCAAGTGCATGACGGTGCAATCGTGGTGTGGTAACGACAAAGAGATTACCAGCTTATATCAGCTTTGCACGACCTTTGTGAGCTGAAATCTCCCGGCATTTCGGAACTTGAAAAGTGCAGAAATGGGATCGTGCTCCTTTGCCGCTGGGACGAATCAGCCGGCCGATGGTATTGGGCATAAAGTCGATCGCATCCTGCCGTGGTTTATCCTTACCGCTTTGGTTCAGATGAAGGAAAATTCGACAGAAGCGGAGCAGATCGCGGCGCACATTCGCAACATACTGCCCGGAACTGCCGGCATTCCGCACGTGACCGCGGTCGGCAACGGGGCTGCACTTCCCAGGTCAAAAGGCTTTTCTATTCCCGGAGTAATTCATCAAGACGGTGAACTGGCCTACATGATTTTCTTCTAAGTGGGTATTGCCGCGGCTTACAGCTAAGAATATCCCTTAATTTCAAGCTGTTATGCAAAGAGGTCGGCAGCTTGGCTAAGCAGATCTGCAATCCGTCAAGGTCTGAAACTCGCAGTGTGTCCGGTCGTATTTCAGCTTCTGCGTTCGGCTGGAAACTCCAAATTGGGAGCTCAGTTGATTGGGCAAAACATTTATCGATATCACCATGTCAATCGATGGCTTTGTCGCTGCGGAGGGGGTCGATCTCGCGCATCCTCTTGGCAACGGTGGAGACTGCATTCACGACTGGATCTTCAAGAATTCGGACGCCACCGATCGAATGATTGTTCAGGAGATGTTCCTGAGTGCGGGAGCGTTCGTTATGGGCAGGCGAACCTTTGACGTCGGGGAAGCGCACTGGGGTGAAGACGGCACCTTCCATGTTCCTTGCTTCGTTGTGACTCACCGGCGACGGCAAACATTCACGAAGGGACAAACGAGCTTTATTTTTGTTGTGGATAGTATCAGGACGGCGATCGAAATGGCGAAAGTGGCTGCGGGCGATAAGGATGTATGTGTAATGGGTGGCGCCAGTATCGTTCAGCAGGCTCTTGAGGCGGGCGTGGTGGATGAGATCCGGATTCACATCGCCAGTCTGCTGCTGGGTACGGGAACCCGGCTTTTCGAAGATACCGATTCCCCGCCATTGAATCTCGTGCGCACCAGGGTTCTCTCCTCTCCTACAGCCACACATTTGAGCTTTCGGGTAGTCGGCCGTTAACGGTGGGCGAACTGTTTGTTATGTCACATCAGCCAAGTACTTTTTCTACTGGGATAACTGCCTGTCTTGTAGCTGAGACGAAGCCGGAGCTATTGTGCAGTCAATGGCTGGGAGTGTTGCCATGGTTATCGAATACATACGGTACAAAATAGCCGATTCGAAGCAGGAACAGTTCCTGTCCGACTACAGGCTCGCCTCAGAGTCCCTGATGAGATCGCCGCACTGCCTTGCCTATGAGTTAACCCGATGCGGTGAAGAGCCCGATCACTTCGTTCTCCGACTTGAGTGGGACTCCTATGAGGGACACCTTCAGGGATTTCGCAACAGTCCGGAATTCTTAGACTTCTTTTCCCATGTGCGCCTGTACCTGACTGACGTCGAGGAAATGCACCATTACGAAATGACCGACGTGGTAGGAAGCAAAGAAGGCGCGAGCGCTTCAGCGGGTGAGTGAAGATGCGCCTGAGGTCAGTTTTCGCATGGCTACTCTTGACCATCCTGTGCACAACCGGGAACGCGCAGACCCGGCAAGCGGACGCTGAACCATCTGCTTCCAGGCTGGCCCATCTCTATCCTCTTCCGAGATATGAAGAGGACTGGACATTCCTGCGGGGTACTTCCGGAAGCAGTGACTTTTGGGATTTCACGAAGTTTGTACCGCTCGCTGAACACGGTCGCTTCTTTCTTTCTCTTGGGGGTGAGGCGCGAGAGACCTACGAACGTTTCCATAACACCAGTTTCGGTCTGACTACACAGGATGCTGACGGATATCTGCTACAGCGTTATCTTCTGCACGGCGATCTTCATTACGGATCAAAATTTCGTTTTTTTGCTGAGCTGAACAGCTCTCTTGAAAATGGACGGACAGGCGGTCCCCGGCCGCTCATCGATGAGGATAGGCTCGATGTCCATCAGGGATTCGTCGACTTGGTTCTGGCATCGTCGCGCCCCAATTCAGCTGTAACGTTGCGCATCGGACGACAGGAACTCGTTTTCGGCTCCGGAAGACTTGTCGCCCTTCGCGAAGGTCCTAATGTCCCGCTCAGCTTCGACGGAATACGGGCGAGTCTCACGCATGCTGCCTTGCGGGTAACTGCATTCGCCACCCGGCCGGTGCAGAACAAAAGTGGAATCTTCGACGATCCTCCTCAGCCCGGTTCTGCTTTTTGGGGAGTGTATGCGAGTCGCTCAAACTTGGCCGGGCTC
>QIBA01000114.1 GCA_003225175.1 Acidobacteriota bacterium | reverse complement strand
CAGATCTGCTGAATCTAAGCCACTATTTTATAAATTAAAAGTTTTTTTTTTTTTTACTCTTTCTAGGAACCTAGACGAACGGACGAAGCCGAACGACCAGAACCTAAACGAACGAACAAATGTAAGTTCGGTTCGTTTATTTTCGTTTTTTTTTACTTCCAGGGAACGTAATTAACGTTCCCTTCTTTCTTTTTTTTAGGAAAACTGGACGAACGGACGAAGTCGTACTACTGGAACCTAAACGAACGAACAAAAATAAGTTCGTTTCGTTATTTTTGGTTTTTTTTACTTCCAGGGAACGTAATTAACGTTCCCTTCTTTCTTTTTTTTTAGGAAAACCAGACGAACAGATGAAGCCGTACTACTGGAACCTAAACGAACGAACAAAAGTAAGTTCGTTTCGTTTTCAGTTTTTTTTACTTCCAGGGAACGTAATTAACGTTTCCTTCTTTCTTTTTTTTAGGAAAACTGGACGAACGGACGAAGCCGTACTACTGGAACCTAAACGAATGAACTAAAGTAAGTTCGTTTCGTTATTTCAGTTTTTTTTACTTCCAGGGAACGTAATTAACGTTCCCTTCTTTCTTTTTTTTAGGAAAACTGGACGAACGGATGTAGCCGTACTACTGGAACCTAAACGAACGAACAAAAGTAAGTTCGTTTCATTTTCGGTCTTTTTTACTTCCAGGGAACGTAATTAATGTTCCCTTCTTTCTTTTTTTTAGGAAAACTGGACGAATAGACGAAGCTGTACTACCGGAACCTAGGTATTATGGCAACATCTGTACCATGCGAACAATTATTTTCTATAGCAGGTCTTACAATTACAAAATCAAGAAATAGGTTAACTGGTAAAAGTGCAAGAGCAATACTCTGTTTGAAAAGTTGGTTAAAAGAAAAAATAATTTAATAATATTAAAAACAATATTATAAATTTACTTGACTAATTATAAATAAACTTTTACTAGTATAATTAGGAATTAGAACATTTATATATAGTTATCATAAAATAGACATTTGAAATAAATAAATATTATATAAAACAATTTATTATTTTTAATTTTTAACATTTAACTTAATTTGATTTGGTTTAGTTCAGGTTTAATATATCACAGTTCAGCTTAGTTCGGTTCAGTTCAGTTCAGTTCAGTTCAGTTCAGTTCGGTTCGGTTTGAACCGGTTCGAACTGAGTTGACTTAAACTGAACCGTGATTCACCCGGTTCGGTTCAAGGTATGAGTGAGCTGAACCACGAACTGAGTGACTCGGTTTGAACTGTCAGTTCATTGAACCATGATCATCCCTAACTCAGAGTAATCTTGTTTGCGCCTCTTCTAATGCATTATTATTAATAATGCGTGAAACCAGCAAGTAACAAGCTCTTACAAAATTTGCTAAAATTTCTCGATCAGTATCATCCAGAAGATCCCACATCAATGGAGTCGCATAAATTAATATAAATGACTTCCATTGGTCTGCAGTAAAGCCGAAAAATTCTTCACCGGTATGGAATTCGGCCTAAGTCAGCAGGTACCTTAATACATTTTGCCCGTTTTCCATTAATTCAAGGTCAGATTTAGTGATTTTATTACCATCAATTCATAACCTTTTCACTATCCAATGAGAAATTCTGAGAAATAAGCAGTGCATCGAATTCACTACTAAATGTCTAATTGGGTTATGGTAAGGCAACTGGAGCATTTCAGACCAGCGAACATGAGTTCTACTAACATGTCTCTTTTGATTCTCGTTTGTTTGTTGATGTTTTCAAATCATAGCATTACGTCAATATTCTTCTAGATCCTTTATTTTAAACCAATCATCCATATCTTCAAATCCTCCAAAATTTGGCCTTTGATCTTCTTCACTGCTCGCTCTCTTATAGCACCTATGACATCTGACCAGTACGGATATATGACCACATAATTTTCTCACGGCCAGAATGTCATTGCTGCAACAAATTACAGCCATTCGGACATTTTTACTAGTAGGATATTTATTGGTAACTGGCAAATCAATCCCATCCCAAAATTCCAGCAATTCGTCAACTATCAGAGTGAGATAGTGATTTATTCTATGTAATTTAACCTCGTTTGGACCCAGCAGAATGCCGAGAACTAACATATTCTCCAAATATCTCATGAAAGATTGCAAATTACGCCATATATAGCGCCAGTGCTGTAAGAAGCTGAATTAAAAGGTTGAAACCAATCTAAGTTTATCATTATACCTAGATGCGAATTGGCAGTTTTGGCCGTAAAAAATCAGGATTGATCCAAATTATCAGTGTTAGATGGGAAAGTTTTCCATATTTCACCATTGTAAATATCGGTCATTATGCTATTTTAGTTATCCCAGCTGGTCCATTTATTCAAAAAATCCTCAAAACCTGGTCTTTGATACAACATAAGTATTTGAGTTTTCAAACACGGTAATAGATACACCATTTTTGGATGCCAAATATAACTGTTATTTACTGAAACCTTCGTGAGCAATTCTGACCCACAGGATCTATGATATTTCTGCATTGTATGGTTTGGAAATTCAATATGAGTGCATTTAAATCCTGAATCACCAGTATCTTGTGGAATTATTGCTGCAGTATCATATAACTTGTTACAATTCGGACATACTGCAAAAGATTTTGTTTTTTTCCTAATCTCTAATAACTTTCTAGCCATGTAGGCAGTTGAAGGAAACTTTTCAAATCATTGTGAATTAACATCCTTCAAAACAAGGCTAAAGAAGCCAACTAGCGAGTTGATTGTAACATCAGAAAGTCTAAACCTCTCTTGAAATTTAAAGATCCAGAGAAGAATCCATGAATTGTTCATGTTCGTATTTGTATTAGGATGTTCTTGGTCCGAATCATAATTAAAATTGAGAGAATCTGGAGTTGCAAATATATCAACCTCATCCTCATCAAAGAATAGTTCATCATCATTTATATCATCATCCAGTAGGTGAGAACCTTTTTCATCATCAGAACTGACTTCTTGTGCAGGTACTTCATCCAGAATAATTATAGTTTCAATTGTTTCACAAAATCAGTCATGTCTTTTTTGTTTCTTTCTGATAATAACTGGCTCGACTTCATCATCTGATTGATAATGATCACTATCAATCACATTTTCACGAAGATTCTGAGAATAACCAGCAACCATAGGTTCAATATCAATTGAAACAGATCTGGAATTAGGAAGATTGATTGGTGTTGATTTGACTCTTTTTCTCTGTCTTCTTTCATGTTAGATATAGAAGCCTGAAGACAATTTTCCTCCAATTTGTGTTTTTGTCTTGTTCTTGGGTCGACCATTTTGCCATCACATTTTTTGCAACTACACAGTACTTTTGTTCAAACTTTAGTAGCTCTTGCTACTGGTACTGTTGATTTTTCTTTAGTAGTTTCTTGTTTATTCATTGCTCATTTAAGTAGAATAAATAATCAATCAATCGAGCGAAATATTGAAATTTGTACAATTTTATTCAATTTATACTAAAAATTATCAACTAAATAATAAATCAGGAAACTTAAAAATTAATTTATTAAATGTATTGATTGATATCGGCAAAGTATATTTTCTCTTCAAGTAAAATATTATATCAATCAGAAAACTAATAAATTAATTTATTAAATGTATTGATTAATTTTGGTAAGAGTATATTCCATGATAATTGATCAATTAATTTAAAAAGGCTAACAAAAAGCTTATTATTAATATCAAATAGTCTAAAAATAGTCTAAAATAGACTACTTGAATGAATATAAAAGGACATCTAAAAGGCATATTTTCTCTCTACTTCACAATTGTTTTTAAATACTAACAATTACTTTCTTTTAAATATGACTCAGACATCTACTTATCGTTCAAAAAGAAGCTACCATCATTCAAATAGTCAATCCAGGAGCCATGGCCAAAGTTATCGTTCAAAGAGAAGCCAAACCTACTATCATCATTCAAATAGCTGATTTAGCAGCTATAGCAGAAACATTCAAAGCAAAACCCATCGTCATTCAAATAGTCAATCCAGAAGCCACAGCAGAAACTATTGAAGTAAAACCCATCGTCATTCAAATAGTCAATCTAGCAGTCAAAGCTTTCATTCAGGACACCGGTAAGTTACATTTATTATTATTAAAATTGTTCGTTCTTTATTTATTGATTATTATCATTTTTTTTGGAATAATAGATATTCGATTAATAAAAAGCGTCTGGAGGAAAAAACACGTAATTTATTAATTTATTGTTTGCACTTTGCAATAAATCAGTTTAATATAATTGGTTGTTTATTTTATACACGTTTTTACTTAGGTACAGCAAACCAACAAGCGGAACATCGATCAGATAATAAAAAAAAGAGGGATTTTTCATTTGGCGATATTACAGACGTACTTAATGAACTTTCCAAAGATAAAGGCAAAGTGAGGTAATCAGAAACCATTCCTCAACTCAGTAATAAAGAGTTACCAAGTGATTCAGGCAACTGTTCTAGCTCAAATAAAGCTAGAATTAGCGAGCCTGCTGATGAAACGGAAGTACTAAACTGAGAATTAGCAAGTGGTTCAACTGAACCCAGAAACAAGTCTAGTTTGAAAACAAACACGACTAGAGACGGTGATATGGAAGTACTAAATCTGAAAGTGCCAAGTCCAAGCTCAAATTGTCTATTAGTTGTTTCAACACAGAGAAGGAAATCTTCTCGAAGATCCAATAGAAGACGTTCAAGTTTTCAAAGATCCCATAGAAGACGTTCAAGTTCTTGAAGATCCAATAGAAGACGTGCAAGTTCTCAAAGATCCAATAGAAGACGTTCAAGTTCTTAAAGATCCAGAAGCTCTCCTGCTCGTTATATGCATATGACAAATCTGCCTAAAGACCTTCAGGAGGCTTCGAGGGTAATGATATTTTCTTTTGATTATACACTATATACAGTACATACATTACTTATTATATTTTTTATGTT
>QIBA01000113.1 GCA_003225175.1 Acidobacteriota bacterium | reverse complement strand
GAACTCGCTGTGCATCACGCCTTTCCCAGCAGACATGCGTTGAATCTCATTGGGACCAAGCACCTCTTTATGTCCCATGCTGTCCTGGTGCGCCAGAGATCCTTCGAGCACATAGCTCAGAATCTCCATATCGCGATGGCCGTGGGTGCCGAATCCCTGTCCGGGCGCTACACGATCTTCATTGATCACGCGAAGGCTGCGAAATCCCATGTGTTTGGGATCGTAGTAATTTGCGAATGAAAACGTGTGATACGAATTAAGCCAGCCATGGTCGGCATGGCCGCGTTCTTCACTTTTGCGAATATTGATCATAGTTCCTAATCTCCCTCACAAACTTTCAACCAACTTTCTCTTTTCCGCTCTTCTCTCTTACCTCTTCCGCGTGCAGGCCTAACTTCTTAATCGATAGATAAAGTTGCCGACGTTCTTCTTCCTTTAGGGGCGTGGTCGCCGACTCAAGATCCCTGAGGTGCTGGTTGAAACTCGCCTGGATCAAGCGCTTGCCTTCCGCTGTTAACTCAATCACCCGTGCGCGTCTGTCGGACGACTTGAAGTTGCGAGTAACCAAACCGTTCTTCTCGAGTCGATCGATGGCGGCGGTCATGGAGCCGCTGGCGAGCAATACCTTGCTCTGAATCTCGGTGATCGTCAAAGGTCCTTTATGGAGCAGAGCTTCGAGCACCATGAAGTCAGAAAATCCGAGTCCGGTGCCAACGATGCTCTGCTCAGCCAATGCCTTCATCGCGCGATGAGCCTTAGCGAGGACCAGCCAAAGCCTCGCCGCGTCGATCTCTGCGCTCTTTGTCATCGTTATCCCTCAGGCGCGCTGGCCTGCCGCCACGCTCGAACCATTCGCAGTGAGCGCACGATCGATCGAGAAAGCACCGCCTCCCTTGATCATCAGGAAGATCGTGGCCGCCAATGTCAGTAAATGGTACTCAATGCCTTCTCCCTTTTGCGTACCCGCCCAATTCATAAAGAAGCCAAATTGAGCGTGAACCATTGCTATTGCAACCAACATGTTGACCGTGATCCCAAATGCAGCGATGCGAGTGAGGAAACCGAAGATCAGTCCCAATCCACCGAAGAACTCGGCAGCGATGGCCAGAAACGCAAACACGGCCGGAATGTGCATGGCTCCGGTAAAGAAACCCATCGTGCCGGTAAAGCCATAGCCGCCGAACCACCCGAACATCTTCTGTGCTCCATGGGCGAAGAACACGATGCCAAGGACTAAACGAAGAATGGTGATTGCTGTACTGTTGTCGGTCGAAATCAATTTGCGAAGCATGAACAGCCTCCTTTATAAGGCGAGATTGGCCTGATTCAGGGCAGCCGAATCAGATAACCATCAGATGGTATATCTCGATATGAAGATTCTTTTCATGGAGGTATATGAGAACAAAGAGTTACGGGATAGGTTTGCAAGAGCCGAGGTGGCTAGCCATGCCGGAACAAACGAAGATTCGACAATTTTTCGCAACCGCTTGGCAGGATTTATCAGCGAAAGAGAGTGCTTGGCTTCGCGACTGGAAGCCACGGCATAGAATGTAGGACGCCTTCCTGAAAGGAGCTTCAATGCCCACCAAACGCAACAATCATCGCTCCACCACCAAAATAAGCGCGCAACCGAGACTGCATCAGAGTGCCAACGAGATTCAGGCCTACGGAACCGTGAATCATCTTCTGCCGCTTGAATTGGAGGAGCCTGTGCGGCTCGAAATCACGGCTCAGCTGAATCAACTGCTGGCCGACACCATGACGCTTCGAGATCTATATAAGAAGTCGCATTGGCAAACTGCAGGACCGACCTTTTATCAGCTCCATCTGCTTTTTGATAAACATTACGACGAACAGGTAGAACTCGTGGACGCGATTGCTGAGCGCATTCAGTTGCTCGGAGGCGTGAGCATCGCCATGGCAGCCGACATCGCGGAGACCACGCAGATCGATCGTCCTCCGCGAGGACGCGAAGTCGTTCCGGTGCAGCTCTCGCGTCTGCTCGATGCACATCAGGTGATCATTGGTGAAGTCCGCAAGCTGGCTCGACGTGCTTCCGATTTGGGGGATGATGGAACCAACGATCTTCTGATCAGCCAGGTTCTGCGTACCAATGAGCTACAGGTATGGTTCGTCAGCGAGCATCTCGTGAACGTGCCGCTTGTGCAGGTGAAGGAAGCAGCCGCCGGCGCAGCCTGAAGGTAGAGAACGCAGCACGCTGGGGCGGAGGTCTCTGCCAGGTGGGACCAGCTACTCAGAGCTTCCGCCCGCCTGCTGAACGAGCAAGGAGAAATCAGAGAGCACGTAGACGTCTCCATGGGCAACGAAGAGCTCCGCTATCTGAATGGCGTTGCAACTCAATTGAGCGCGGATGCCGAGATCACGATCATGCAGTCAGTGAGTGGAGAAAACGACTCCGCAAAACCCGGCTGTTTCAGATTCGCGTCGGCAGCACAAGTGACGCGGCTGCAAAAACCTTTACCGCCCAGCCCAACTGCCGACGCGGCATTGATGAAAACTCGTTTCTCTCGTCCGATCAGTCGTCCAATTAACGCGTCGACCGAGATCTTTCCTGGCCCGAAGACGAGTATCAGAAGCGCCGCGAACAAGAACGTGTACGGATCTGCCGCGTAAAACTTGCCTGGCTCTGAAAAAATTGCGCGCAGGGCTTCGCGATCTGCGGTTACATAAGCTCCCAGCATGTCAGCAAGCAATGGAAGCGAGATCAGTCGCGATCCCAGCCCAAGGAACAGCAGGATTCCACCGACACACTCGCTGGTTCCTACAACATAGGCAGTGACGTTCGGAAACGGAAGGCCGAGACTGGTGAAGAAGTCCACAACTTTGGGGATGTCCTGCAGTTTTCCCCATCCGGTTTGGAAGAATTGCCATCCCCAGTACAGACGCACGACAAGAAGAAGTGGTGACTGCAAGTAGTTGGTGGCGTTCGCAAACGCGGTGTACACGCCTGTCGCTCTGGATCGAATGCTGCTCATGTCTTTACCTCGATGCATCGATAAACTTCACTCAACGCATGAGAGTTCGAAGGAGCGCTAATGTTTCAGGGTTTATAGAAATGTTGCTTGTAGTTGATGATCCAAAATGAGACGAGCTTAGCGCGTGAGCTTATCGAGGCTTTTTCGCAATCGTTCACCGAATCCGGAGGGCAATTCAAACGTTCGATCGTCGGCCACGAGGCGGATTACGTTCTCGGTTCCCTGCACCAGAGCCCTGCAGTGGTGGCACTTGCGCAAGTGCTCCTCTAGTTGCGTTCGAAGTTCGGGTTCCAAGTCGCCGTCGATAAAGGACGAGACAAGTTTCCGAAGGGCGCGGCAGCTAATTTCAATGATCAACACTTTCCTTCATTTCCAGAACAAAATCTCGTCAGGCCGGAAGCCGACCAGCTCACATCCGCAATGGGTCAGGCCCGGACACTTACAGCTTGAGATTCCCACACAAGGCATGCGATTCATAGCTGAAGCGAATGTTTCAGAAGATTGCTCGCGAGCGCCAAACATGAGATATGCTTAGGCAAATTAAGAACACAACGATCGGGTAGGCACGAACCCCTTTCTGCAATTGCCATGGCGAGTACCGCACCAACTCTGTCGGAGCAAGCGCTGATCGAGCGCGTTAAGGCTGGAGAGTCAGAGCTCTTTTACCAGCTCATTGAGGCTTATCAGCGGGCGGTCTTCTCAGCTGCGTACTCGGTCCTGGCGAATGAGGCTGACGCCGAGGACGTCGCGCAAGAAGCCTTTCTGAAAGCGTACTCACGGCTTGATCAGTTCCGAGGCGAGTGCAAATTTAGTACATGGCTGGTCCAGATCGCAGTGAATGAAGCGCGTATGCGCCGCCGTAAGGATCGAAAGGCTCTCTACGACTCCATAGATGAGGGTTATCAAGACGAATCCGGCGATTATTTTCCCTGTGACTACGCAGATTGGCGAGAGATTCCGTCCGAAGCTCTCGAACAGAACGAACTCAAGACAGCCCTGTCGCGAGCGATCAGCTCGCTGAAGCCCATGTACAGGGAAGTCTTTATTCTGCGGGATGTGCAAGGACTGAATGTCCGTGAGACGGCCGAAGCTTTGGGCCTTAATGAAGCGCTCGTGCGCACAAGATTATTGCGCGCTCGGCTCCAGATGCGTGACGCGTTGGCACCTGGATATGACGGATCGTGGGTAAGTGGTAGTGCATCTTATAAAAAGGTCAGACCCTTTTAATGACGGTTATCGAGATTAGCTGCGTGCACGTCTGGAAAGAGATCTCCAATTACATTGACGGTGATCTCGATCCAGCTCTGCGCGAGCGCATGTCGGCTCATTTCAAGAGCTGCGCCCACTGTTCTGCGATTCTGGATGGTACTCGCAACGTGGTTGGTCTAGTCGCTGATGGCAAAACCTTCGATCTGCCGAGAGGCTTCAGCGAACGCCTGAAGCAGCGATTGGCTCAGAACCTGCCCAAGCACTAGCTTCCTCCGCCAGCATTTCTGGGTGGTGATCCGTGTTATCAATGAAGATCCGAATCTGCCACTTGCCAGCATCAGTTTTCTGCCAAATTTCACAGTATCTGGAACGTTGAATGACTGGCTCGCCACCCGATTTGGGAATCAGAGTGAGGTTGTGCCATCCCCAGTCATACGCGGTCTCACCGAGCACGACAACGGCAATAATGATGACCTCGATTTCGGCGTTGTACTCTCGGAAAAGATTGGTGACACGCCATCGCAGCGCTGTTTTTGCTTCTGCACCGTAGAAGCTGGCCTCGCCTTCTGACATGTCGGTAAAGGAATCGGCGAAAACGCCGAGCAGGCGTTCCACGTCACCCGTGTTATAGGCTTCGCGAAACTCGGTTTTGGCGACACTGATCGCTTCTTCGTCGGTCATAGCACTGCTCCTGGAGCGAGGATCAGCGCAATCTATCGTGCTATCGCCTCAACGTCAATATGGATGAGTTCAGCAGCTCATGCGCTCTGGCGGGCGCTGATTGCCTTTGTGGACTCGTTTCGCTGAAACCGGGATGCTTGTTGTGCTGGCCGGAAAGTCACATACTGAACTAAGTCCTTCGAAAACAGCAGATCTAGAGTCCAATCGAGTGCAACGCGAACTTTCTTTTCGAGCCGCGGCAGCTTACTCAAATAGATGGTTCGCCATAGCCACCATGCAATGAATCCCTGAAAGTTCTTGCCGAGAATGCTTGCCACGCCACAGCGCCTGCCGATCGCGGCGAGCTGTCCTATCGTCGCAAAGGAGAAAGACTTTTTACTCGCGCCACTGAGTGTTGCGAGTAAGTTGTGTGCCAGCACCTTGCCTTCGCGTAGCGCGTGCTGCGCGGTCGGAGGGCAGTACTTGCCAGTAGTTCTGTCTGGTACAAGTGCACAATCTCCGATAGCCCATACGCCGGCCGACCCTTTCACTTCCAGTGTGTCATTGACGACGATGCGTCCACGTTCTTTCGCGCACGGCAGCGCCGCAAGTAATGAATGAGGAGTTGTTCCAGCCGTCCAAATCAACGTGTGCGTTGCGAGGAGACTGCCGTCGCTGAGCATGACCGTGCCGTGCTCGTATCCTTCAACCTTCGTGTTTAGCCGAATATCGATTCCTTTGCGCCGAAGAGTTTCTTGGGTGTACTGACCAAGACTGGTACTGAGTTCAGGCAGGACAGCTGGCCCAGGATGAACAAGAACCATCCGAATGTCTTCCTGCCGAATGTTGGGAAAGAATGGCAGCGAGTCACGTACGAAATCGTTGATGCCACCCATCGTTTCAACTCCTGCGAAGCCGCCTCCAGCGACGATGAACGTAAGTAGGGCTTTGCGATTCCCGCTGTCCACGCACTCCGTATCTGCTTCTTCAAGCAACGCAATCAGACGGTTGCGCAAATTGATGGCATCTGACAGTGATTTCATGGTGAGTGCGTGCTCTTCCAGGCCTGGAAGGCCGAAAAAGTTCGTTGACGAGCCGAGGCCCAGCACAATCTGGTCAAATTCGAGCTCGTGCGTGTGACGATCAAAACCATGAGAAACAAGAACGCTTCGTTTTTCGAGGTCGATGTCTTCAACTTCGCCTTCAAAGAAATTCACCTTCCGCAGAAGCTTGCGAACGGGATTCACGATGTTCGTGAGGTCAAGGTCCCCAGCAGCGACCTCGTGCAGCATCGGAGTAAACAGAAAGAAGTTCTCGCGATTGACGAGGGTGACCTCGACATTCGGGTACTTGTGCAGCTTCTTCTCGAGTCCGAGCGCCGTGTAAAGGCCGCCGAAACCACCACCCAGAATTAGAATGCGATGCTTGGCGCTCATGAGACCCTCCGGTGCGTTCAGCCGCTATGATTCCTGACCGGGTGATTTGGGACAGGAGTTCGCGACAAAATATGCCGCATACGTGTTATTGGAGGAAGCCTTCCTTCTGGACCGTTTGAGACGGCAAGCTATGCAACCTGGCAGTAAACTTTGATGGCTCCACTGCCATTCGTCAGGTGATTAAAGAGTTCATCATAGTTCTGAAGGCCGCGCACTGGATGTGTGAGCAACCGGCTAAGCCATCCTGGGAACTGCGATTCCGCCATCGCCATGTCGCGTACTCCGGATTCGAAGTATTCGCGGTTTGCATTGACAGTTCCAACCATCACCTTGTTGCCAAGAACGAATTCCAAATTGATCCTGTCGGCTGGAACTTCGACGCGCTTGTCCCCCCCAGTGACGCTGGAAAGGATCAATACGCCGTTTTTTGCCAGCGCCTGCATGCTCTCGAAGACAATCGGAGAGAAGCCGGTTGCTTCGAAAATGATGTCGAACTGACCGTACTTCTTAGCGCCTTCGATGACGGGGAGCTCCTGAGTGATCTCATACTTCGCTCCCAGTGCTTCGATGAGATCTGCGTTCAAGTTCGGTTTCGCCGCGCGAGCGAAGGTCACAACCTCCAGGCCGCGCAGACGCAATACAAGAGTGGCCAGAAGGCCGATCGTTCCCGCTCCCATCACAGCAGCCTTGCGGGGTCTCCACAGCTTTAGACGCCGCTGGATCTCGTACGCCTGAACGATTCCTTTCTGCACTACGGTCATCGGCTCGAGGAGCACGCCTACATCTTTCAGTCCGACCGGAATCTTCACCATGAAGTCGGCGTCATCGACGTAGTACTCCGTCAAGAATCCGTGCAGCAGGTTGATTCCGCGTTCCGACGTAGTCACCAGGCTTGAATTCCGTTACTTCTGGTCCGACGGCCTCTACTTGGCCGAAGCCCTCGTGGCCGATTACGAGGAAGTCATAGCCTGACGGTGCGGCGCCGTACTCAGCGGCATTGATCTCCTTGTCGGTTCCGTCAACGCCAACTTTCAAGATCTTGACCAGCACGCCGCGGCCGTTTGGGACTTCGTTGACGCTTGGCTTGGGCAAATCGGCCAGATGTACACTGCCGACTTTGCCGGGAAATACTGCGATTGCTTTCATTGCTATCTCTCCTTGCTACTAAATCGTTATGAACTAGTCTCCTGCCGCTACTGCGGTCAGAACGGTTTCTGCGTCTTGCTCCTCGTGTCCCTCGCCGCTTTGTTGCAGCAGCTTGGCGACAAGACCTGTCCAGCCGGTTTGGTGGTTGGCCCCGACACCCTGTCCGGTGTCTCCATGGAAGTATTCGTGAAAGAGCACGAGGTCACGCCAGTGCGGATCATTTTGGAACTTGGATATCTCGCCGAATACTGGCCGGCGGCCCTGTGCATCTTGGAGAAAGATTCTGCTGAGGCGCCGCGATAGTTCAGCCGCGACCTCTGCGAGCGTCAGGAAGTTCCCCGAACCAGTCGGAAATTCCACTGTGAAGTCATCGCCGAGGTAATGATGATATTTCTGAAGCGACTCGATCAGCAGGTAATTCACTGGGAACCAGATCGGACCGCGCCAGTTGGAATTGCCGCCGAAGAGTCCCGTTCTGGATTCGCCCGGCTGGTAATCGACGCGGTGTTCTACTCCGCCGACATTGAGCACGTATGGATTTCTATCGTGGAATTTCGAGAGCGCACGGATTCCATAAGGCGACAGGAACTCGTTTTCATCGAGCATCACTTGGAGCACGCGGCGGAGCTGTTCGCGTCCTGCAATCGACAACAAACGTCGTTCGCCCATTCCGCAGGTACGCATGCACGCAACATTGCCGGTGAGATCCCCGCGATTCTCCACAAACCACTCCAACCGAGTTCGGAAGCCCTTCAGCTTTTCCAGAACTTCGGGCTCCAGCGTCTCTGCAGCAAACAGGGGGATGAGTCCCACCATTGAGCGCACCTTCAGCGGCATACGCTGTCCATCCGGCAGGTGCAGCACGTCATAGAAGAAACCGTCCTCTTCGTTCCAAAGGCTGTGGCCGTCCTCGCCGCGATGGTTCATCGCGCGCGCGATGTACAGGAAGTGTTCCCAGAATTTGCTGGCAACGTCTTCGTAAGCCGGGTTGTGGCAGGCAAGCTCGACCGCGATCGCAAGCAGATTGAGTGTGTACATCGCCATCCAGCTCGTACCGTCGGATTGCTCGATGTAACCGCCGGTCGGAAGCGGTGCACTGCGATCGAATACACCGATGTTGTCGAGCCCAAGAAAGCCGCCTTGGAAGATGTTCATGCCCTCCGCGTCTTTGCGGTTCACCCACCAGGTGAAGTTCAGCATCAACTTGTGAAACACTTTTTCGAGAAAGCGAATGTCTCCGACACCGCGCCGCTTCTTCTCGATTTTGTAAACGCGCCATGCCGCCCAGGCATGCACCGGCGGATTCACATCGCCAAAGGCCCATTCATAAGCTGGTAGCTGTCCGTTCGGGTGCATGTACCACTCGCGCAGCAAGAGGACGAGTTGCTCTTTCGCAAAATCTGAATCGACCAGCGCCAACGGAACGCAGTGGAAGGCGAGGTCCCAAGCCGCATACCAGGGGTACTCCCACTTATCAGGCATCGACATCACGTCTGCGTTGTAGAGGTGTCCCCAATCGGAATTGCGGCCTTTGAGTCGCTCTCGTGGCGGCGCTGGCTGGGCAGGATCTCCGTGGAGCCATTCTCGTGTGGTGTAGTGATAGAACTGTTTGGACCATAGAAGTCCAGCAATCGACTGTCGCATGACGTTCTTTCCATCCAGCGACAGGTCATCCGGGATCACCTGCTCGTAGAACTCATCAGCCTCCTGCTCTCGCCACAGGAAGATCTGATCGAAATCTGCATCGAATGGGTCAGTCTTCCCACTGAATGCGCGGTCGGTGAGACGCAATTTGATGCTGATGGTTTGGCCGGCTCCGACCTCAAGCTGATAGTGACCGGCGGCTTTTGTGCCGGCGTTTTCCGGATTTACAGCAGAGCGATCGCGGTGGACGACAAAGTCGTTGATGCCATCCTTCACATATCGGGAGCTGTTCTCGATACCGAATAATCGTTTTGCATTGGTCTCGTTTTCGGTGAATAGGATCTCCGGCCCATGCTGCAGGTACAACCATCGCTCGCCGCATTGCGGCTCCGACAAATGGATGACTCCGTGTCCTGCTTCGGGAAGAACCTGTTTTAGGCGCGGCTTGGCGCTGTTCCCATCCCAGGACCAGCAATTCCGGAACCAGATTGTGGGGAGTAAGCGGATACGCGCCGCCTCTGGTCCACGATTGCTGACAGTTATGCGGACGAGAATGTCATCCGGAGTGCTCTTCGCGTACTCGACAACCACATCGAAATATCGGTCCTCATCGAATATCCCGGTATCCAACAGTTCGAACTCAGGCTCGTCTTTTCCGCGCTGCCGGTTACGATCCACCAGTTCCGCATATGGGAATGCCGCGTGCGGATACTTATACAGGTACTTCATGTACGAGTGGGTCGGTGTGCTGTCGAGATAGAAGTAGTATTCCTTTACGTCCTCTCCGTGATTGCCTTCGCTGCCGGTCAGTCCAAAGATGCGCTCCTTGAGAATCGGATCGCGCTCATTCCAAAGCGCCAGGGCAAAGCAGATCTTCTGGTGTCGATCGCAGATGCCGGCGATTCCGTCTTCGTTCCAGCGATAAGCGCGTGAACGCGCGTGGTCATGCGGCAGATACTCCCATGCGTTCCCGTAAGGGCTATAGTCTTCGCGCACTGTGCCCCAGGCTCGTTCGCTGAGATAAGGTCCCCAGCGCTTCCAGTGGGCAACACGTTCTCGCGATTGTTTCAGGCGAAGCTCCTCTGCTGTCATCGTCGGTTCTCCATTTGCGCGTTCTGTACATTCGCTCCGGTCTTCGCGCTCACGACAGGAGTGCCATTATGGATTCTGATTACATGTCCGTCTGGATCCCGCACTGCAAGGGCCTGCATATAGCCGAGATCTGGCGACAGCGAGACTAGGCCGGGAGAGATGAACGTTGAATGTGCCGCCAGAAGTGCCTTGAACGTCGAGGACAGATCGTTGTTGACAAGCTCAGTTTCACGTCGCACGAGGTCGTTGGCCCGTTCATTGGAGGGAAATGGACGACCGTCCCGAGGTGCCAGGTACTCGAGCAACTCGATTCCAGGTCCGGCACAGGCGCGCAGAGCCGTAATCCGTAACCGTGCTCCGAAGACATTATTCAAATGCTCTTGCTCCGTGCCGTAATTTTCGCTTTCGCCCGCAACGCGCATGCCCAACAAGTCACGATAGAAGCGCAGGCTTGCTTCGGTGTCGCTCACCACAATTGCCGTGTGATCGATCCCGAGAAACAGGTGTCCACTACTGCGGTGCCACTTCGGATCGCCCTTGTCTGGCGGGACTTGCAGGAGCTCCAACGGATGTCCGTCCGGATCTTTGAAGTAGAAAGCGCGGATGCCGGCGGCGTTCTTGTTCCACTCAGGCAGAAGTTGCGGACCGGACGACGCAAACTCGACTTTGTTGTGCCGCAGCCAGTTAAAGGCAGCATCCATGTCGCTGACGATGATCGCGATGTGTTGAAACCATCGATCATTGCTGCGTGAATCCTGAGGGATTGCCACTCCTTTGGGAACTAAGAACTCTTCGAGCTCAATCTGTTCTTGGCCCAACTGCATGCGGACAGCGCGGATGCGCAGTCCAAACACTCCCTCCAGATGCTCGTAAGACTCGCCTATCAGCTCCAGATCGGAAATTTTCTTGAAGTCGAGCACACGGGAGTAGAAGTCGACAGCGCGATCCATGTCCGAAACTGTGATCTCGATTGCATCCACGGCCTGAACGGGCGAGGATGCCTTCTCTTGTGCGTGTGCGGCAATGCCTACAAGGAGAAGCAGCGCCAACATTACGAGAGAAACCCGATGCGCCGACGAATGACCTGCGACTTTCATGCGTGCTCCTTCACTGCCGCCAGTTCGGGAATCGCGGTAGCTTTGGCTGCCATTCTTTCGAGCAAGTGATCTCCAACGCGAAGTGCGTTGGCCATGATCGTGAGTGCAGGGTTCACAGCTCCGCAGGAGGGAAAGAAACTCGCGTCGACTACGTACAGGTTGTCGAGTTCGTGGGCTTTGCAGTTCCGATCGAGCGCGGAGCTTCGAGGATCGTTGCCAAAGCGCACTGTTCCGTTTTGGTGGGCAACGCCGGCCAGGGGAATTCGTTGCCCGATGAACTTATCCAGTGCAAACACATGGTCGTGTCCATCGATCTCGCGAATCAGGCTCTTGAGCTTCGCGACAAGTCTCTTGTGTCCTTCCAGATTATTTGGGACATAGGAAAGCACGATGTTGCCCTCGCGATCCAACGCCACGCGATTATTCGGGTCAGGCAGATCTTCGGAGGTCAGCCAAAAATCAAGCGAGTGCTTGGCCATAATGTCGAGCGTCATGCCGGGCACAAATGGAGGACCCCCAGCCGACAGCGTATCGGCATCGAGTTTCCCGACGAATGAAATGTGTCCCATCGGATACTGCCAAGTCTCGTTGGCAAAATAGAAGTCGTTGAGCGCGAGCGTCTTTTGGAAGACAGAATCGTTCCGCTCAGGCGAGATCGCCATCACAACCGAGTTGACATGTCCCATGTAATGGCGTCCGACGACATCAGAGCCGTTGGCTAGACCGTTCGGATGCCGGCCATTGGCTGAGCGCAAGAGAAGCGCGGCCGAATTAATGGCTCCGCACGAGACGACCACGAGATCTGCCGAGTACTCTTCCGGAACTCCCTCGCGCGTGAAATTTACATGCGTGACATCACGACCGGAGGCGCTGGTCTGCAGCTTCATTACTTGAGCATTCGTAATGAGTTCCACATTGGGATATTTCAATGCGGGATCGACACAGATCACCTGAGCGTCAGACTTGGCATAGATCAGGCATGGGTGTCCATCGCACGTCGAGCAGCGAATGCATGGGCTCTCGCGCCGGTTCTGCTCGTTGAGCATGATGCCGAGCGGAACGTGGAACGGCTTGTGTCCAAGCTTCTCCAGCTCATTGTGCAATTTCTGAATGCGCGGCTCGTGGCTGATCGCTGGATAGGGATAACCAGCACTTGCCCACGGATCCGTAGGATCTACACCGCGTTCACCATGCACCTGGTAGAGACGCTCTGCTTCGGTGTAATAAGACTCTAGCTCGTCATAGGCGATCGGCCACGCTGGCGAGATTCCATCAAAATGAGCGAGCTCTCCGAAGTCTGCTTCTCGCAGTCTGAACAGTGCCGAACCGTAAAACTTCGTGTTTCCGCCAACGTAGTAGTTCGTGTGCGGGTGAAGTGGCTTTCCATCACGGTCCTTCCAAACTTCTTTGGTGTTGTAGCGAGCTTCAATGTTGATGGCGCGCGTGCTCCAGTTTTCTTTCTCGCGCGGCACATAATCTCCCCGTTCGATCAGAAGGATGCTCTTGCCAGAAGGAGCTAATCGATATGCCAGCGTTCCGCCACCGGCTCCGGTTCCGATGATGATCACGTCGTAGTGTTTGCTCATATCGCCTCCTGGATTTTCGGGATCTCTACAGGTCTGCGAATTGGAGTCGCAACCGGCGCGAATGTTTCAGGACAGAAAAGAAAGCTGTGATTTTCTCGAAAGACTTACTGCCGGCCTGGATGTCCGCAGAAGATGCATGAATACTTCGGGTCGTGGACGAACTTTGCACAACCCTTGTCTGCACGTTTTCCACGCTTAAACAGTTCGGCCGCAAGGAGCATTGCGATCGGCGGAGCCACGAAGTAAATCCACTGGCTCGCCCAGAAGCCCGGCCACACTGCCGACGCAAAGCTGCGGGCAGGGTTCATGCTCATGCCGGAAAAAGGCGCTTCGAGCGAGATGTATAAGCAAACAAGAGATCCCACTATCAGGCCTGTAAAGCGCATCAATTTCGGCTGCGCGTTTGAGTGAAGCACTACAAGGAAGAGAACGAACGATATGACGAACTCAGCCATGAAGGCAATTGCAATTCCGGCGCCTCCGGGCTTGGTCACAGCGTAATTAACCGACTGGTGGGATATCCATTTTCCCAGAAGCGTCGATGCGATTCCTACACCGAGTGCTCCGCCGACAAACTGCGCCCCTACATAGAAGAGTGCATCCCGCCGGCTGATCCGACCGAGTGAAAGGAAGCTCAGAGTTACAGAAGGATTCATTTGCGCTCCCGATCTCTTTCCCCAGCGTGAATAGATAATGGCTATGGCTGTGGCGCCCATAAGTACACCCATGAGGCACCGGCGCACGACTGCCGACGCGATCGCCTGATGCAATGGAGATGCCGAGTGCTCTAGAAGAGCGCAGAATACACATGCCGAAAGCATGAACGTACCCAATGCTCCGGCTTCAATCAGATATTCAGGCCAGTGATGCGCGGTTTTATTTGCGGATGTTTCCCGTGTCTTTGGAGGAACGAGAGTCGTCGCCGTCGAACTCATGTGCGCTGGGATTCGCTTTCACCTCGCAAGTGACGGATCCGTGAAACATTCCTTGATGTTCGCAATCCCATACTTCGACGCACCAAGCACACATGCCGCACACCAACGACAACATAAAACTTGTTCAGCGCAAGGAAGTTGCGTATGACTCCGCAAACCGAATCACTGCCGACGAGAATACGATTCGCATCGTTTACGAGCAGATTTTGCATGGTTCCGCCTGCTTAAGCGCATCTTCGGACAGAAAACATGTCATGGAAGACGAAGACGTCCATTATTGATCGATGCTCTGCGGGCCCAGAGCTTCGGACTCGGCTGACGCTTTGCTCAGTTAGTTACCCTGAGTTCCTCACCTCAATACTGATGACATGAATCTCGGTCCTACCGACGTTCTCAACCGAGTGTGGCGGGAATGGTTCGGACCAGGTTGGTACGAGCAGGACACTTTTCTTTTCTGTGGCGCGGGTGTCGAACAGAACTGCGCCGTCAGCATCACGGCGTATATATTCTCCGTCACTAACCAGTATGAGTACAGCGGGCCAGTGATGTGTGTGCACGGGGACAGTGTGCCCTTCGATATACGAACATCGAGAACTCGCACACCTTCGTTCTCCAGCAGGACGTGGTGGTATTCAGGAGCGGCGGCCAGCGCATCGAGAGAATCGGGCCATGGCCACGATTCCTCACCACTCGCGAGATTGTCACTAACTGTTGCTCTACCTTCTAGCTCAATGCTGTTCATGGGACTCTCTGTACCGACAATGCGATCCTTTTCTTATAACGAAGTTGAAGCAGAGTGCACGACGTGCACTCTGCTTCGCTTAGTTGCCGCTGATGTCGGGATTACTGCCGAATGAGAATGACTGCTTGGGAAGAGCAATCTTCGTAAGGGTGTTTGTCCGACGGTCGGTTTCCACAACGGTGTTCGAATAACCGCTGCGAACCTGATCGACCTGCGCCGGCACAGTTGCAATTATTTTCCTGCCCTGAGCGAAAGTCACTTCCGCGTTCGAGCCGGTTCCAGACCACCTGATTGTGTATTCCCCTGCGGCGAGTCGGGCAGAGCCAACTGTTACCACATCGAAAATGTGAACGGTCGCTCGCATCTTGTCGCTCGCCCATCCGCTCACGGATAGGAGCGTAAGCGCGACCGCGGTTAATGTGAACTTACCTACTTTCATTTGTTATCTCCTGCTTTGAAATCGGCAGGAGCTTCGTAACCGAATCGTCCTGCTCTGACGATCTGATTCGCCAGAGCCCGTTTTGAAACACCGGTTTCAAAAACAAAGGTCCCGATTCGATGTTTTAGGCGAAATATCCTTCTACCTACGTAGCGAATCCAAGCACCACATGGAACCACGCTAATTGTGATCTAGCCACGTGGCTTTGATGGACACGTACATCAAGGCCATTACATTTCAAGAGCGTAAAGCTCAGAGCGATATTGTGCGGTTACTCCGCACATGAGAACGAAGCGTCGCGGTTTGCTGATGGGTTTTTCCTTCTTATGCCCA
>QIBA01000112.1 GCA_003225175.1 Acidobacteriota bacterium | reverse complement strand
ACACTTTCCAACCGGAAAACCTCAAGAGCACAATCAATTTTATCTTGGAAACGGTCTTTTTGATGGTGTTGATGCCCTGGTGGCGTACTGCATGATTCGGCATTTCCAGCCACGGTTAACGATCGAAGTGGGCGGCGGTTTCTCGTCCCTAGTTTTGGGGCAAGCGACTGAAAAGAACAAGAACTCGGGCGTCATCTGTATCGAACCATTCCCGCGCGAGTTCCTCCGCGAGGGATTTCCTGGGTTGCAATCATTAATTGAGAAAAAGGTTCAGGACATCGGTCTGGAATTCTTCTCGCAACTGGCATCGGGTGACATCTTGTTTATCGACAGCTCGCACACGGTAAAGATAGGCGGCGACGTCAATTACCTCTTCCTGGAGGTATTGCCGCGTTTGAAGGCGGGAGTCATCGTGCACGTGCACGACATCTTCCTGCCCTTTGAGTACAGACGTGATTGGGTACTGGATGAGTTCCGCTTTTGGACAGAGCAGTACCTGTTGCAGGCCTTTCTGATATTCAACTCCGAGTTCGAGGTGCTAATGGCGAATAGCTATCTCAACCACTATCATCAACCAGATCTGAAAGCCGCTTTCCCCAATCTCCGCCGTTGGATTGGAGGCAGTTTCTGGATGCGCCGACAGGCCATCGGTGGATTGAAATCATCGCAAACGGAGAACGACACTGCGGCTCCCAGAAAACGCTGAAATGCAAGAGGAGATTAACAGACCAATTTTCGTCGTGGGCTCCCCGCGATCTGGAACTAGCATTCTTGCCTGGTGCCTTGGCCATCATCCAAACATCTTTCCAGTGCCAGAATCCAATTGGATAGGAGATTTTGCGGTGAATGTAGCTGTTGCCCATCAAATCGGTTCGGCGCGCGGTGGTTTATCGATACTTAGCGCGATGGAGATCCGTGACGACGAATTTTTTGCTGCATTCGGCCGAACCATTAACGAGCTGGTCGTGGGGCATCGCAGAGATCTCGAAATCAATCGTGAAAACAGCAATAGCCCGTCAAAGGTTAACCTGCGATGGCTCGAAGCCACAAGCATGGCCGCCGGGCCGAAGACTCGGTGGGTCGATGGAACGCCTGAGTATTCTTTGCACATCTGCGGCCTGCGAAAGCTTTTTCCTCAAGGTCGGTTCGTGCATGTGTTTCGCGATGTTGATGAGGTAGTTCGCTCGATGGTTAACTTCCATCGCGCAACAGGAATTCAGTTGGTAGCGAACGAAGAAGACGCGTACAAATATTGGCTGCGCACAGTTAGAGCATGTTTGAAGGCTGAGGAAGCGTACGGTCCGCATGTGGTTTATCGCTTGCGCTATACGGCCCTAGTAGAGAACCCTGGGTCGGCTCTGCGCTCATTACTGGATTTTGTGGGCGAGCCGTATTCTGCCAAATGCCTCGAGCCGCTTTCACAGCGTATCAATAGTTCCAATGTACCGCCGGATTTTAAGTGTGACGATCCTGCAACTGACGCTGCGATCGTGGAAGAAGCGCGGCGACTTTCTGCTGAGATTGGGAAGAGTTCGCAGCCCGCCAACGCGTCAGCCGCCGCAGCCGACGAGTTGGAAACTCAGTTTACCGCACGAGTGAAAACATATCGCGGCTGTGGCTAGAGCCTCTGAAACAGAACATCGAAACCCCAGGTAATTTCGTCCACAAACATGCGTAGCAAGCAGCTAGATCTGGCCACGTACGACACTGACAAGATCAAGCATTACTACCTCGAAGTATACGATCCTGTTCTTGCACCTTGGGCAGACAAGGACGTTAAACTTTTAGAGATTGGCATCCACAGGGGCGGCTCACTTAAATTGTGGCGCGATTACTTTCCGCGGGCTTCCATCACGGGGATCGACCTGAAGTTGCCGGACGGCTTCATTTCTGGAGAGCGTATTCAACTGTTCCAAGGTAGCCAGTCAGATACGCGATTCTTGTCTGAAGTCGCTGGTAAAATCGCCCCCGACGGCTTTGACATTATCATCGATGATGCCTCACATATTGGCGAGCTAAGTAAAACAACGTTCTGGCACCTGTTCGATCATCATTTAAAGCCGGGTGGGTTATATGCGATTGAGGACTGGGGCACGGGCTACTTCGATGATTTTCCTGATGGAAAGAAATTCGATCCGAAACCATCGATTCTCGATCCTTTCCCTTGTCACTCGCATGGTATGGTGGGTTTTGTTAAGGAGTTAATAGATGAACAAGCAGCTGGAAGCATTATGTTAGGTCGCAAAGAAGAGTTCAGGCTGTCAAAATTCGAAAGTCTGCTTGTCACCCAAGGCGTGGTTTTTGTCCGTAAGGTGATGCCGATTCTAACAGCTTGGCCAAATCCCGTGCCTGCCGGTAAAGGGCCCGGTAAAACGACGGTTACCTGGAACAGCGTCGACGGTAAGATTTATGTTTCGGTGAACGGCCGTGAGGAGATACTCTTTGCAGGCTCGCCGCGCGGTTCGCAGGACGCGGATTGGATCGAAGCCGGTTCCCATCACGAATTTCGACTTTACACATCAGATCACAAACCCCTCCTGGCAAAAGTGGTTGTCACGAGGGCCACCTCTGTACATCGCTGATACACGAAGTCGCCTTGACTGGCGGCGACGGCATCATGGATTCTCGAAACGGCTCGGTCTGGATCGAGTGTTGTTCTACCTGGTGAGGCATTCACGAACAACCCGACGAAGATTGTCCGGCAGGTCCGCCATTTCAGCGAGCGCTTTAAGCCTATTTTTCATTTCAGGCGAGATCTGCATCCGCAATTCGGACCCGCCTTGGGTTTGTGATTTAATCGCGCCGACTCTATTACGGTTGTAGTCATTCCCAAAGTGTCTGACGTCCGTTACTCCGTCGGCCTGTTCCACGTAACCGTAATCCTGAGTAGCGTTGTGACTCGGGTAACGAGTATCGTACGCGATGTTACCTATAAAAATGGAGTGAGATGCGCTTGCTCCTTTGCCTGGATTCACGCGCGCAACAAACCCGGCGTGCCCGGTACGCCCCCGCCCGTTATTATAGGATTTGTTCCCGACAACGATGCTGTTTTGTCCGCCAATGGCGAATCCTCCGCCGTCGTTGTCATGGGCGATATTGTTATAAATCACAGAATTCGGCGCCCATGTTTCAAATCCATTCACTGACCACCACCCGCCTCCTTGCGCAGCATCGTAACCGGAACTGCCATCGCTACAAATGTTTCCGCTGATGGTCGGCGCGTGCGTGCTAGGCAAACCTTGCACAAAGATTCCGCTGCCAAATCCCGACCTGCTTACCTCGTTGCGAGCGATGATGCCGTTGTCTCCCGAAAAGGTAATCCCAGCACCGTCACAATCGTTGCCAACAACGCGCCCATGGCTGGACCAGACCCCGGATCTCGCGCTAACAAGAATCGCTCCAGTTGCTGGCCTTGCCCCGGGCACTGTCCTGCTAATATAGTTACCTTCGATCGACCAGTTGTTACCCCCGAACGCGGCGATTCCCCATCTCCCGCTTTTAACGATCGCGCAGTTTCCCACCCGCCAGTTATTACCCTTGCAGGTGATGGCCGATAAGCCAACAGATGGGGTGTAGTCCCCCATGTTAAACGTCAGATTTTCCACGGTCCAATTATCTCCATCACATTGCAGCAAATGATTCCTTGGCATCCCGTCAACCTTCAGGACAGATACGCTCCGCCCTTCGCCCACGAGATGCACATCCGATGAGACAGCTGGCTCGTGCGGAGCGGTGATGCCCGAAGCAGAAATGATGTATGTTCCTTTTGGAACCACACACGTTCCGCCTCCCGCCTCGGCGACCGACTTTAAAGCCGCATTAAATGAGTCGGTATCATTCGTTCTCCCGTCACCGACCGCACCGTATGTTTTGACGTCAGCCACCGTTTGGCCGCTGGTGGCTGGCGCGGCCGGCTCGGGCGCGTTTTGGCAGTACCCACGCGGCAATTGCAGGACAAGTAAAGCGCTCGCCGCGCCAATAAGGAAGGACGGCAGCGGACATGTCTGCCCCATCAATGGCGATATGAACTTGGAGACCATCTTTTGATTGACCCCTGATTTTTAATTTTCCAGTTGCGATCCAGCCGATTTTCGCACACAGACCCAGCTTCGCCAATTGTTTCTCAAAAATCTCACGGCTCCGCCGCGTTACGGAAAAGCAAAATTGTTGGGAACGGATAGGTCATATCGGGAGGAAACTTTGATAGATCCAACCTCTTTCCGAAAACCGTGGGCGCACGACTATACGCTTTCACAAATCTGAAACCTCCGCCGCTTTCCACACGCCGAATCCAAAAGCTAAGCCAATTTTCGGCCAACGGACTTTCGAAACCCATTACAAAGAAATCTGCAGGCGTAGCAAAGGAGCTTTCGAGTTGGACCGCCACGTTGTCTCTCTTCAGCGGAAAAACTGCTGGCATGGCAGTGTAGAAGTAACAGCCACTTTCGCTCACGGCAATACTGGTCGAGGAGCGGTCCTTAATTACTTCTCGCATATCGTCGCGAAGCATCTCTCGAACATCTCCCTGTCTCATGGCGCGATCGTAAGCGAAGTCAAATAGTATCGTGGGAATGACCAAGAAAACAATTGCGACCATGACAAGAGCAAACAGGAGCCGTCGTTTGAGAAATTTTGGGAGAATGTCTTCGAAGGCCAAGCCCGCGAAAATACAAAACACCGGCAACAGTATCATCACCTGCCGGGCAAAAATATTAATGTAACTCTTCGCCATTGGATATGAGTACAAGGCCACGAACAGGCAGAGCGGGATGATAATAGGATGAAAAGAACGGCGCAACAGCACGTAGAGTGCCGGGAAATAAAGTAGTAGCCAGAGAAACGGATAGGTTGCGTACGGGATTAACACAGAAAAGTATCTCAACAGCGGAGCTAGATCGAAAGGATTTCCAGCTCCTGGCGGAGGCCCATAATGGGATCTTTGGAACGAGACCTCATCAACAACTCTCCGAAAATCCACAAATATTGTTGGCTCACCCAAAAGCACTCCTATAACAAACCCACTCAGGAGCAGCCAAAGCGGTCCTGACAAAAGATCGCCAATCGCCTTACGTAGCCGTCGCGCCCATGGAGCATTTGTGGAATCTTTCTGAAATAAAAGGAAGAGACACGGGATGCTAAGAACAGTTGCGGCGGGATACCTAATGGTAGCGGCCAGTCCCGCAACCAATCCGGTAATAACAAAAAGCCACCAGCGTTGATGTTGCAGTGCCTTGAGCGACAACCAAACGACGAGCACGCAAAGCAAATTGCTCAGAACATGACTCCGCATGAAATGCGAATAGATGACTTGCATCGGGAAAATGCCGTAAAGGAGCGCAGCAAGAAGGCCGCCTAGCTGTCGCCCCGTCATTTCAGTAATAACCACAAAAAGAACAACCAAGGTGACGAGATCGAAGGCCACCGTCATTAGGCGACCACAAAGCAGAATAAATTTAACTTTGCCTGATGGCGTATTCTCCTCCGGCATCGGACGCGCTCCTCCGGATAGCTCACGAAGCGTTTCAGGTACGGTCCAAAGGTAGTAGTTGAATGTGCCTTCAAAGTACGCATCAGGGGCGCGCAGCTTGCCAGCGAGAGGTTTTATCGGTAACATTCCCCGAATGCTGATGTATTCATCGGGTTGAAAGTTAAGATAATGACCGTAACCGCTGTTCATCGCCCAGGTTATCCCCGAAAGGCGAAGGTAGGCGGAAAGACCTACTATTAAAAGCAAGGCGAGAATAACCAGACCGCTGCTTTTTTCCTTCTCCACGTGATGTCTATCTACGAAAGAGGTTATATTTCATGATCGCATACATCGCTGCGATGCCGTCCTTCCAGTTAGTCTTTTTGCCCTGGGCGTATGTCCGCCCGTAGTAGGAGATGCCGACCTCATAAATGCGCGCTCCAGTCCGCGCAATCTTCGCGACAAGTTCGGGTTCGACGCCGAACCGTTCCTCCTCGATAGTAAGGCCATCCAAGAGTTCGCGTCGAAAAACCTTGTAACAACTCTCCATATCGGTCAGGTTCAAGTTGGTAAGCATGTTCGAGAGCAATGTGAGAAACCGGTTTCCGACCATATGCCAGAAGTAAACCACACGATGAGCTCGGCCGCCTGAGAACCGGGAACCGAACACCACGTCAGCACGATCCTTCAGGATCGGAGCTATAAGGATAGGATATTCTTTCGGGTCATACTCCAGGTCCGCATCTTGAACAATGACCAGGTCGCCCGTAGCTGCCTGGAAACCCGCACGCAGCGCTGCTCCCTTGCCGAAATTGCGTTCCTGCAGCACGATCTTATCAACCCATTCGCGAGGCTTAGCTTGCAGAAGTTCTCTCGTTCCGTCAGTCGATCCATCGTCAATGATAATAATTTCGACCTTCTCGACCGGGGCTTCGCGGACCGCTTCAACCAAAGCCTCAATGGTCTGTCGCTCATTATAACAAGGAATTACGACGGAGAGCTTCATCGGGCTGTCGTGCCAATCGGGCCGGACACCGAATTCGGAGCCAAAATAGACGCATTCTTTGTTAGTGTCATGGTTACACCTTTCGTACCGGATTTCTCGCTTCGTTTCCAACGGTAACCTTGGATCTGCGGCAGGCGTTGCACATCCTGATCAAGCTCTTTTGAAGGCACAAAGAGCGCATAAACTGGAATCGCGTGGCCGAGGCCACTTTGGATTAACCGCACCGCTTCGGCTTTCCCGTAATGCCAGAGGCGGCTGTAACAGTAGTTATGCTGATTGTCGATTGGCGCCGCTACGAATGGCTTCGGCAACACCACGTTTAAGTACGGAGGGTCGATATCGGACAAAACAATACCAGGAACATCCCGGAAGGAGCGGCTGAATTCCTCTGTCGCCTCATATCGAGGGGACCTCTTCTTAGTGTTCGCATAATTGAGCGCGTCCCAAACTTGGGATCGATTCCTCTGCGGTTGAAAGCCTGACTGTGATGGATAGCCAATGCAGGTGAGCAGGAATATGGTCAATACTCCAACCATTGATGGGGAAAAGCGCAGCTTAAGAGCCTGTAATACCGCCCACTCGGCAGGCAAAACAGCAAGCGCAACCACGAGGAAAAAGATAGGCAGGTATAACCTCGCATCCACGTAGAAATAGGTCACCGTCACGATAAAGTAGATGCCTCCGGCCAGAAAGGCGCTAAACGCAAACGCCGTCATCCGGACAAAGCGGAGACCAAGGGCAGAAAGACAAATGAAAGCCGGGACCAGATAAGTTCCGGTGCCGAATAGATTCGCGACTCGAAATTGATCCCAGCTACCATCAATCTCGGACCAGATCATCCTAAGCTGCGGAGGCACATTCCGTAACGAAAAGAATTGGTGGCTCTCAGTCCATCCAGGCACCCAGAAATCATAACCGGTCTTTAATGCATGCCCAAATTCCAACATGTTAAAAATGAAATATGGAGCTGCGGCTGCTGTGAATACCACAAGGACAAGGCAGCAATGCATGAGCCATCGCGGCCAGGAACCTCTGGCGGGAAACAAAGCCATGGCGAGTAATAACGGTGCCATGAACAGTAACTGTGACCGTATAGACAAGGACAATCCCAAAACAATAGCTGCACAGTAAATCAGCCAGCGGCGGCGCCAAGCGAGTCCCAAGTAGACCAGGGCAAAGGCGAGCACTGCGGCAGCTGCGCCGCTAAGATCGCTCATTGATGACCGGCTAAAGCTAATGAACGCTGGTTGAGTTGCGAGCAACAAGGTTGCCAATCCTGCCGCGAGCGGTCTTCCGATCGCCAAATAAAATACAAAGCTGCCTGTTAACAACAGCAGGCCGACCGTTTGATTTGTCCTAAAGGGAGCCAGAATCCCGTTGTGCGGCAAAAACCTCAGCCAAGGAATCATCAAGAGGGGGTAGCCCGGAGGGTAGCGGGAGGGCAATTTGTCGTAACCGATCTGAATGGTGGGTGCGCCTTCCTTCAAGATCGACGTGGCCAGTGCGAAATATTCTACCCCATCTGGATAAGGACCGAGATCAAGCAAGTCCGTCCGCTTCAACTGGATCCGGAGAACCGTGCCGTAGTAAAAGAAAAGCGACAGAACAAAGCAAAGAACACCTGTCGCGATGCCGGGCAAGCGCTGGCGGAGAGTTCCTGTAAAGCATGAAGAGATTGTTCGTTCTGGGTTGTAATCTTCCAGTTTATCCTTGCCTGTCATTTCGAAGCCTAATGCCCGATATTGATTGCTTTCCACACTAATTTGTGTCACCGACGCCACACAAGATTGATCGGCTTAGAGTGCGAAAGCATTTTTATTGGCATCGCAATCTACTCTGAGCTTGGACGAAATCGTCGAGGTCTTAAGACTACGTATCTCGACTTGCGGAAAAATGTGATTACCAAAATTGTTGCCTGCCTCGCGAGCCCAGACTGGATATACCTGCTGAAATCAATCCCAGCCTCTGGCGGACCAAACGACTTTATTATCTCCTCGGACGTTTTCGAAAACGTTTGCCTTCTGTGCGCCATTGACAACGTTTTCGGACTTCTGAAGCCTGGCGGATTATTCATCCTGACCGCTCCTTTTAGGATTCAGTCGAAACGATCGAGCATTTCCCCGAACTCCACGACTTTCAAATCATGGAGAGACAGGGAAACTATATCCTCACGAATGTTACTCGTGAACGTGCGCTCTAAAGATTTGATCGTCTTGTCTTTCACGGCCGACAGGAACGACGTTAGAAACGCGAGTTTTCGCAGAATGCGGTCTGGTCAAGCACCTTGCGGCGGCGGGCTTTCTGGAGACCGAGATTTATCGAAACCCATTCTTCCGTTATGGAATCCGGTGCCCACAGCCTTAGTCGCCGATTTCGGCAAGAAAACTTGACGCCGAGAATCAATTCTGAGGCCAAAGCAAGGCGACCCCGATTAAGCGAGGGGCGAAGGCAATACTGCAGCAGGCTGGGAGTGCTTCTGTCTCGGCCGTGCAATAGCGACAACCAACCTTTTGAACGGCTTGTCGAAAAAGCGATCGAGCAGAATCGAGACGACGACGACGATAATGAGAACAAACTCGCGGACGCGGAGAGGTTGAACACTTTATCAAACTAAAAACGGGAAGGTGAAATAAATAAAATGGATATGAAGCATCTCCTAATACTGAAAAATACTGCGCCACTCTCTTATCGTACCGAACACGATGTCCGTAGCCTATCCCCAAAATTGTAATAGTCCAAGTAAGTGGCCACAGGAACATAAGGAAGAAAGGATTAATCAAAGCCATCGTGCAGGTTCCTATGCTTTGCGCAAGAGAAGCGTATGGCCATTACCAGCGTTGCGATATGCCCAAAAGCCCAAAACCTTTCTGTCGTACTCGTGCCTCGACTTGTGCTCGTAATCGAGATTCGATTTCGTGGCTGAACACCGCTGCAACTCAGCAGCGTAACGGTGCCTTTCCGCGTCCAGCCAAGAAGAAGAACGTTACTACCAAAAAGGAGCCCTTCATGAAACGGCAGATTCAAGAAACGAGCGCCTCCACATGCTGCAACCGAGATACACATAGTAATCATCAAGGTGCGTTGAGAGAGACGTGCTATTAACGGGGTTGCAAAATAGAAAAATGCCTTGGAGAAGAAATAAGTTGCCGAGCAACTGCCCCCGATTGGGTGGACCGAATGCTTTGTTGATATCCGGTAGCAGCGCGATGAGTACAATCATGACCGTGTACAGCGGAAGAATACGAAGCGCTCTTCTCACGTACAAGCCATCCCTTTGCTTGGCAAACGACGCCGCTATTGAATAACCGGAGATTACCAAAAAGCCAAGCACTGCGGCCAAGCCGGAAAAGTACTGAAGGACCAGCACTTTTGAATTGGACGCTGCGTACAACGGAAGGTGAGCGGCAGCTACGACGAGTGCGAGGAAGAAGTGCACTGCCCCCAGAATAGGCCACGTCATGGTCCTTACGCGATT
>QIBA01000111.1 GCA_003225175.1 Acidobacteriota bacterium | reverse complement strand
TTGGCGGTACGCGGGCAGCGGGAACGTCGCCCGTCGTGAACACTTCGTCTTCGCCAACGGCTTCGGTGGAATCCGGCATTACGAAGTGAAGCCGCATGTGATAGCTCTTCGAAGCCCGCATCCCTGCAACCAACAAATCGACGGGCCCAACCGAAGACGCAGCTTTCGCGGAAGTCCTGAACCCGTAATTCGTGTCCGGCCCGAACTCGGCGAACATCGAGGCCCCTGCGGGAATGACCGATGAGAGCCTGGCAACGAGTGGATGGGTAGTCGCCTGAGGAGTGCCAGTTGCGGCGGCAAAGAGTGACTGCGGGCCTGAACTTCCTCCGCCCGGAGCAGGATTCGAAACACTGAGAGACAGGATCGAAGAGCTTGCACTCGTCGCTGCTGGGACTGATACCCGTAAATGCGAGGCATCGACGTAAGTCGTATTTACGGATTGACCGTTCACTGCGACGCTGCTCTGCGGAGTAAATCCGCTCCCAGTAATCACGACCACCGAAGACGAAACAGCCGATATTGCGGCTGGTGAAAGCTGTGCTACCTGCGGCACTGGATTGGCGACGGTAATGGTTGAGCTTGCCGTAGGAGAAGCAGTGCCGGAGAAGTTGCCCAGACGTCCCGAGATTATGACTGGAGCCGTCGGAGGAATTAAAGGGGCTGTGTATGTACCCCGACCGTCGATCAGTCCTCTCGTAGTATCTCCTCCCACGACGCCATTTACGGTCCAGGTGACTGCACCGACGAACGGCGAGGAGAAGCTCACACTTTGTCCAGTCATGAGCGTGGCGCTTGAGGGACTCAGGCTGAGAGTCACCTGCGAGGTACTCGGAAGGCCTTGATCCTGTCCTGGCGGCGTGGCAGCTTTTTGAACTGGGGCTCCGCACCCGATACACATCGAAGCCAAGGCGAAGCCCCCAACTATAATAATCTTGCAGCTATTACTCAGCGAATTGTCCACGTAGAGTTTCCTACTTCAGCTATTACCGCGGCGTAGGAATGCGCCTGCGCTTGAGTTCCGTTACCGGCCTACCTGTTTAACTTCCTTGTGTGCCCCTGATTTTCGTGGTAGCACGATACTGTGGCTGGTGAAACCAATCCGTTGTCCGTTTTGGGAATCGTGGGCTGGAGGAGCAGTTTGCGGAAATTCACTGATCATTCACTGTTATTCACTGTTCCAAAAATCGACTTTGGGAATTTTGGGCAGAATTCGATAACATCCGCGTTGCTTCAATATTCACTGATAAATTCGCTGATACATTCACTGTTAATTCGCTGTTCCTGCGCATAACAGCGAAATAACAGCGTATTCCACTGATTCGCTACCGCCGACGTTCTGTTAATTCGCCATTCGCTACCACACCCCATCAGCCGCAACGGCGGCGTCCGCCGCCATCCCAGATTGCGAAAATGCGGCGCAATCCGGGAACCCTGGTGCTGGGGGCCCCGGCGCAAACGGTTCTGTTAGACGGCGGCATAGCTATACGCCTGCACGCTCGAGTTTCGTTCTAACGCCACGCGCTCCATATCTGCGTCGACCATCATGCCTACCAGCTCTTCGAGGCTGGTGAGGGGTCTCCAGCCGAGTTTCTGTCTGGCCTTGGAGGCGTCGCCCTGGAGGACGTCGACCTCGGCGGGGCGGTTGAATTTGGGATCTATGGTTACGAACTTCTCGTAGTTGAGTCCGACACGGGCGAAGGCCAGGCGGCAGAATTCGCGGACGCTGGTGGTGCGGCCGGTGGCGATGACGAAGTCTTCGGGCTCGGGTTGCTGGAGGATGCGCCACATGGCGTCGACGTAGTCGCCGGCGAACCCCCAGTCGCGCTGGGCTTCGAGGTTGCCGAGCTTGAGTTCCTTCTGGATTCCCTGCTTGATTCGGGCCACGCCGTCGGTGATCTTGCGGGTGACGAACTCGATGCCGCGCAACGGCGACTCATGATTGAACAGGATGCCGCTGGAGGCGTGCATGCCGAAGCTTTCGCGGTAGTTGACGGTGCTCCAGTGGGCGTAGAGCTTGGCTACGCCGTAGGGGCTGCGCGGGTAAAACGGCGTCTTTTCGTTCTGGATGGGCTGCTGGACCTTGCCGAACATCTCGCTGGTCGAGGCCTGGTAGTAGCGCGTCTTGGAATTGGTGAGGCGGATGGCTTCGAGCAGGTTGACGGCGCCGAGTCCGGTGACGTAGCCGGTGAGCACGGGCTGCATCCAGGAGGTGGCGACGAAGCTTTGCGCGCCGAGGTTGTAGACCTCGTCCACCGGGAAGTGCGAGAGGCCGCGAATGAGCGACGACTGGTCGGTGAGGTCACCCTCGACGTACTCGACATCGTCGTGGATGCCGAGATAGCGCAGGCGCCACGTCGTGTCGGACGAGCGCCGTGCCAGCAGTCCGTAAACTTTGTAGCCCTTCTCGAGGAGGAGCTTGGAAAGATAGGCTCCGTCTTGTCCGGTGACGCCGGTAACGAATGCAGCTTTGCTCATGCTCATGCGGTCTGATACTCCCAACTGTGGATTGTGTCCTGTAACGTTTGCTCGATGGAGTAGGACGGCTGCCATCCTGTGTGGCGGCAGAGCTTGGAGGCGTCGCCGACGACGCGGCGCTGCTCCAATGGCCGGAACTTTGCGGGATTGATCTTGATCTCGGCGTCGACTTCGGCGAGCTCGAGCATCTTTTCGAGCAGCGACCGAATCGAGCGCTCTGTGCCGGAGCAGATGTTGTACGTTTCTCCGGCGTGACCGTCCTGCAGCAGCAGGAGGTAGGCGCGGACGACGTCGCGAACGTCGAGGAAATCGCGGGTGACGTCGAGGTCGCCGGCTTCGATCACGGCGGGCCTGGCGCCGTGCTTGATGGCGGCGATTTGCTTGGCGAATCCTGAGATAACGAAGTCCTCCCGCTGGCCTGGTCCTACGTGATTGAATGGCCGAGCAATCATTGTTTCAAAGCCTGCGGTCTGGTTCCACTGGAAACATAGGGCCTCGGCAGCTACTTTGCTTACCGCATAGGGGTTCCTCGGCCTGGGCGGCTGCGCTTCGGTAATCGGCAGCAGTTCGGGAGCGACTGAGCCGTATGCGTCTCCGGTGCTGACGAGCAGGAAACGGCCGGCGAATCCGATCTTCTTTAGCGCCGCGAGCAGGTTGTAGGTGCCGAGGAAGTTGATCTCGAAGGTTTCGAGTGGATCGTCGAACGACCGCGGCACGAATGTCTGAGCGGCGAGATGCAGGACCGCGTCGGGCCGGATCTGGTCGATGGCATCGTTGGTGTCGCGCACATTTCGCAGATCGACTTCCTTCCCATTCAGGGACAGAGGAATGCAGCGCGCTTCTTGCCGAACGAAGCCACCTACGAATCCCGACGCTCCTGTTAGCAGGAGCTTTTGATTGCTGGCGCTAGACTCTGCCAACCGTTAGCCCCTTGCGGTTCCATTTCAGCAGCGACTGAAGTCGGGAGAGCTGGGTCGCGCGATCGGGATCGAGTTGAATGCGGCTGAACGCCTCGGCTACGAGCGAGGATACGCAGCCGATCATCAATCCGCAGATCGCGCAGAGAGCGATGATGAGCAGGCGCTTCGGGCTCGACTTCCTATCCGGCTCGGTCGCTTGATCCAGTACTTGAATCACTGCGGCTTCGCGCGATTCGTCGATCTTGGCGGCTTCGTACTGCTTGGCCAGCAGTTCGAAGATGGTTTCGTAGTACTTCACGTCGCGGTATTTGCGGACGAACTCGAGACCGGCGCCTGGGATTTTGCCAGTGCCCACTATCGGGTCGCCTTCTCCACCTTGTTGTCCTTCGAGTTTGCGCAGTTGTTCGCGGAGGCCGACTACCTGCTCCTGCACCAGGATGCGCTGCGGGTTTTGCTCGGTGGCGAACGAGCGCATGGCCTGGAGTTGGACTTCCTTGGCGGCGACCTGGGCGCGCAGGTTCCCGATGGCCTCGATGACGGCCTTGGCCTGGCTATCGAGCTGGAACATGCCCGTCTTCTGCTGCGTTTCTTTGAGCGCGACTTCGGCGTTGCTGAGGTCTTCCTTGGCCTGCTGCACCTGCTGCTCGAAGAAGAGGCGGCGTTGTGAGGCTTCACTGATGGCGAGGTGCTGTGTGACTTTGCGAAGCTCGTTGACGTAGGCGTTGGCCATAGCGGCGGCGCGCTTGGGATCTTTGTCCTCGACCGAGATGCTGATCAGTCCTTCTTTCTCGGAGACGATGTCGCTGTAGCCGGCGAGATCCTTGCGCGCGTCCGACGCACGTTTGTCGCGATAGGCATGCATGAGCTCGAATTGGGAAAGCAGCGCGTCCTGTATAGTGCGGCTCTTGAGGATGCCGATGTAGATGTCGCTGGGATTCTTGATCCCGAGGCTGCTGCCGGCGATCGCGGCCAGTGGTCCCATGCCTCCGCCGGCGAGCTGATTGAGCAACATGGTCGACGCAGATTGCGACTGCTGTGGCGGCAAGATCTTCGTGGTCGCCGTGTAACGGTTCGGCAGCAGCAGGGAGACGATAGCCGCGAGGACGGCGCTGCACACCATCACTCCCAGGATGAGGCGCTTGCGCTTCGCGAGGACGATGAGCAGATCGAGAAGATCGATCTCATCCTCCTGTAGCTGCACTCGCCTGGGGCGCGGCTCGACCATGCTCGACGTGTTCGGCTCGTCGAGCAAAGGGTCGTGATGGATTTGCGTGGTTTCCATTGTGAGCTGCTGAGTCTACCGGCCAGCCAAGCCTTACTTGCTTAGCACCTGGATCGATGCCGCCCCAAGAGCGAGTTGCGAGAAGATCTGCGTCCAATCGCGAAACGCGGTCACTGCGCTGCCGGTGTGGATCTTCTGCGGCATAACAATACTGTCACCGGGCATCAGCTTCATCGATCCGAAGTTGCCGAAGAACATGGAGCTATGCATTTGCTTGCTCTCGACTGAGCCGTCGGCGCGAACCACAAAAAGACGCTTCTGGTCGGCATCCCGCGTGCCGCCTCCAGCTAAGCCAAGGTAGTCGTTCAGACTGTGACCATCCTTATATATAAAGGAGTTTTGGTTGTACACCGCTCCCAGCACGTCGACGGTCTCGGGCCTGGCCGGAATTGCGTATTTGTCGCCGTCTTCGAGCGGCAGCTCTGGAATGCTCTCAATGCTGTTGTCGCTGGGCCTAAGTCCTAACACGATACGGCCAGTCGCCTGCGTCTGACGCAACTTGGTCAGCACGTTCTGCTGTGCCGCAAGCTGCTGCTGAAAGGCCATCTGTTCTTCCTGATTTCCCTTCCCACCCGTGGCGGCTCTATTACGCAGCTCCTTGTCGAACTCTTCGGTGACACGCTCAAGTTCTTTCTGTTGCGCGGTCCGCGTGGACTCGCGGCGGAAGTCAGAGGCGAAGAGGTAGGCATTCTGCGTTAGACCCCCAGCGCGCTCTACTACATCGCGCAGAGTCTCCCCTTTCTGCACGCGATAAACACCAGCGCGCTTCACCTCGCCCTCCAGCCACACGAACTTGGTCCGTTTGTCGACTGGAACCGCGAGATCATTCTGGGAAAAAATAGTGATCACGTCGCCGGCCACGAGTTGCAGGTTGTCCTCTGAGTGGCAGTCGGCGATTGCGTGGCCGAGGTTAAAAGGAACTAAGTGGGCGGTGAGATCTTCGTGGTTTAACCGTTGAACCACGGCGTAATCCCAATTCACTTCCGCGGCGTTACGCATGAACGTGGTGCGTCGATCCAAAGTATTGTTCGACCAGCTAATCGGAGTCAGAGCCAGTGCGTTCTGACGCATCCAATAATCGCGTTTGATGATCGCATCGCGCGAAGGCACAAGATCGCAGAGGTGCATACTATCGCGCCATGGATAGCGTCCAGGCTGCGCGACATTCCCTCGCAATGTCACGGCATTCTCGAAACGTGGCGACACAGAGAAGACACGTAGTATGTCGCCGTCGCGCAGTTCGCGACTCGCGCCCTGTTTATCAAGCGCGAAATCATCTACCCTGCGGGTTGTGCGGTTCTCGATGCGCTCGAGGACAGCGCGGCTGCTGTCGGCGGTAGTGTTGAGGCCTCCAGCGATCTCAAGCTCCTCGGCAACGGTGGTCTTGTCGCGAATTTCATAGATCGCCGGCATGTTGACGCTGCCCGCGATGGCGACGAGCTGTCCAACGGGCGGAATGTAGATCACATCTCCGGGCAATAAAGCCACATCTTTGGATTTATCGCCATTGAGAAGCAGGTCATACAGATCGAACTCGGAGACAACCTGGTTCTTGCGCTTGAGCTGGATGTGGCGCATCGAGCCGGTGTTGTCGGGTCCGCCCGAGGCAAACAACGCGTTCACCAGCGTGCTAAGGGAGCTGACCGTATAGGTGCCAGGATGCTTTGCCTGCCCAACTACAAACACCGCGATCGAACGGAGCTGACCAAGATTCACGTTCAAGTCGAAGTTCTTGAAGATTCGTCCTACGGCAGTCTTTAGATATGGATTTACCTGCTCGTACTTGAGTCCCGCAACGGTTACGCTGCCAACTCTCGGCAAGTAAATCTGACCATTACGATCCACAACGACGCGCGCGTCGAGATCGATTTGTCCCCAAGCGCGAATTAGAAGTTCGTCGCCGGGGCCTACCACGTAGTCTGCAGGGACCGGAATGCGATCAACCGGCGCGAAGGTGCTGGGCACATTTTCAAACAGGTTGCGTCCGTAAATTGGAAGGCGCTGGCCGGTCGAGCTATAAACGAACTTCTGAAACTCCGTTGGCTCTTCGCGAACCGATTGTTGTTTCCGCGGCGGATATGTAAGCGACAGGTCCAGTGGTTCGTCGCTATTGCCGGAAAATTCGTGCTCGCGATCACGCTGAAAATCTTCAGAATGATCGCCAGGAATTCGGTATGTCGGAACGTTTTGATAGGTGCGATCGTACCGGCCACCCTCGTCGGTACGCCCGTTTGCACGTGATGTCGAACTCCGATCGTACTTGGAGCCTTGATCTTGCTGCGCAGAAGGATCGTACAGATCCGTATCGTCCATTCCGTTATTTGTGTCGGGCGGCTGTGAGCCGTTCACGCAGTTTGGCCCTTCACACTGGCTGGTGCTGCCGGAGGGTACACGCAGAGTTGTCTGCGCAACCGCACTACCGGGGAATACGAGCGACATTAACAACAATTGTTTCAGAATCATAAAAAAGCCTTGCTTTGTTTCTCTGTAAAGTCTTTTCAATGTCCGACTAGCGATCCAGGGTTTCCGACCAACGACGGCGGCTCAAGCGCGCCGCGGAGGAGATTAAGCCAAAAGCCGGAATAGGTTGAACTCGCTTCACTCGCACTCGCGAATGGCAACTCGCGGCCCACGAAGAGTTGATACAGGCTAGAGTGAAAGACAACGGTGCCGAGAAAGGCCAAGGTTCCCATATGTGGATCGACACCGCAAATGGCACCGCGCCTCGCGCAGCGAGTCAAATAAGCGCTGATTGAATCAAAAATAGCGCCTAAGTGTTTGCGATAGATTTCATCGCTGCGTGGAAGCTCCAGTGCGGACACGTAAAGGACGCGCATGAGCTCCGGCTGTTCCCAAATAAGGTCCACCACAAACTGGAAAACCCGAGGCAGGACCTCAGCAGGATCGTCTTCACCGCCAAGCGCGCTTTGGAGTTCGCGGCTGAGTTTAATTCGAGACAAGCGCGCCTCGAGCGCTGCCCAGAATAGCTCCTTTTTTGTTCCGTAATATCGGAACAGCGTGGTTTCGTTTACACCGGCAAGTTGCGCGATCTCGCGGGTGCTGGTTCCGCTGAATCCCTGGCGCGCAAACAACTGCACAGCGGCTTCGAGGATCCGAACCTCGGTCACACTTTTCTGCTGATTTTTGGGGGCGATCATGGCGCTTTCAGGCCAGCTTGTGGCGGGCAAACGTGGGAACAGGTTCGACATTGTCAGCGTCAACTTCGACGGCAAGACTTTTCATAATCAGGTCAAGAGAAAGAACAACGCGGAGGAATCCTTTTTTTCGCAGTAGCACGCCCTCCATGCCTTCTAGCGACCCACTCTTGATGCGAACTCGATCACCGATCACGAGGTAGGGATGCGGTTCGCACTTTACCAACGGGAGAGAGGAACGGAGTGCTTCAATCTCTGGCTCGGGCAGCGGCACTGGCTTTCCCGCAGCGCTGACCAGAGAGAGCACTCCGGGTACCTCAAGCACGCGCACTCGCTCAAGGGAACGTATCCGAACAAAGATGTAGCTGGGAAAAAGCGGCAGTTGCAGGTCCATCCTGCAGCCGTTCTTCCAGAGGCGCTGAGTGCGATAGAGAGGCAGGAAGGACTCGATCTTCCTCAGCGCGAAGTGCTCAGCGATGGCTTTTTCGTGGCGTGAAGTCGTATAAACCGCAAACCATTGGGAAACAACCTCTGATTCTGCATGGGCGGACAGGGGAATGATTGACATCTCGGTTCGACTCAGCTTTGCGATTTTAGACAAAGCTTCGCTATCGTCACTTAGGACGTGCTTCTTGAAACTGCGCGATTGATTGGCTTACCAAAGGACTTCGCCGAAAAAAATTTTCGGTGCGGCGAGGG
>QIBA01000110.1 GCA_003225175.1 Acidobacteriota bacterium | reverse complement strand
TCGGAGGCATGGCGCCGGGCGAAATCCCACCGCGGTAGCGGTTACCCATCACGAGGTCATATCCCTCGCGAAGCTTTGCGACAAAAGGCGCGAGTGCCGAAAAGTCGTAACTCTCATCCGAGTCTCCCATGATGACGTATTCACCTTTCGCGGCGGCAATCCCGGCGGACAAAGCCGCCCCGTAACCACGGACCGGCACCGCAATAACACGCGCATTCAACCCCGTCGCCAGCTCGATTGATCCATCGGTGCTCCCGTTGTCCGCTACGAGCACTTCTCCGCTGATTCCGTACTGCTCAAGAAATCGCTGCGCCTTAGCGATACAACCAGTCAGAGTCCGCGCCTCGTTAAGACAGGGCATGAGGATTGTCAGTTCGGGCCTCATCATATGCGATGAAAAAGGGGTTCCTTATGACGGCTCTTCATCGAGAGTTTTCTCTTTCCCACCGATTCTGCCGACAACTCCCCAAAAAAGCCGATTCCATGCAGGCCCAGTAACGTGATTGTCACGAATGCCTGCCAGATGCCGGCGTGTGTCGCTACCTTCAACCCGGTAGCGCAACGAATAGGAGGGCAGGCTGGGAGCCGGCACTGGCGACATCCTGAACAATAGACAACCAAAAACCGTAATTCAAAAACGAACAACAGCATGTGAGATGTTCACTCTCGATCGCGTCTGAGTGATCGGCGTATCCAGGCTTCGTTCGTATTTGTTACTCTTTTTGCGTTTCTTTGCTTCTTCGTGAGATGCCCTGGGAAAGCCCGTGTAGCGCTCGGAGTTGGAGTCGGGCTTCCGCCGCCGCTTACCAAAGGATGCGGATAGACAAATGGACCAACATAATCGACGCCGTTCAGGGCTGCCTTGTATCGCGCTGAAACTTCCGATGGAGTGGTGTCCCATGCGAAGTCGGCGCCTAGATTGAAGTAATCCAGCCCAAGCTTAGTGGTGGGCTGAGCCGGGTGCACGTGAAGACCGTACACATGATTACTTGGTGAATGAATGTTGTTCCACGAATAGCAAGGTTCCAATGCCTCATGCGTCCACCAAGGTTTCGCAGCCTTAGTATTGACGGGTTTCTGTTGGCCCGCTACCTGATCGCCCTTTCCCCTCCCGTTTTGGTCCATCATCGTCAAAACACGATGGATTTCATAAGCGTCTCCACGATTGAAGATCAAATGGCCGCCATCAGGAGCAGAATAATAGAAATAGGTGATCGTGTTCGATGTGTTGGAAATGATGAACGAACCAAGCCCATAAGATGCAGATGCCGGATTCGCGTTCTTAATGCTGTAGCCGACCCACTGATTTGGTGTCCATGATTTCGTCGAATCATGGATCACACCTTTCGAGTCGATGGAGCTGGTGTCTGTCCCGCTATCGAAAAGATATGGCGGGCGCCCTTCAACGTATGTGCCATTTCCTTCTGTATCATTTTGATCCCATACGCTGGTTCCGTCCGCCATCCCCCAAACCGGATGAGGGCGTGCGGGCGTTTCACGAAAGTTCGGCAGGTTGCAATGGCTCTTGCGGGGCGAATCCACGCCGATGAACAAATTATCATGCCACAGACTTGTACCAGATCGCTGCCCGCTTGGGGCCCCTGGAACAGTCATGTTGATCGTATTGTCATAAAATTCACTGACACGCTGGCCGCGGGCTGCACCGCCTTCAGTTCCGTGGCCTGACGGAATGCTATTTTTCAAGTAGTTATGGCGAGCCACCCATCGTCCGCCGTAAGATGTATCAATAAAATAACTTGGCATGCGTGTGTCGCTCCTGACCGTGTTGTCTTCAATGAAAAAGAATTTCCCGGTTCCATACCACGGATAATCAGCCCACGATCCATTGCCGTTCGTTTGGGAAGCCCCTCCCCAGGTGTCATGCATGATAAGAAATGGATAAGTACCGCGGCTGAAATCGAACACGTTATGATCCGCAACGCCATATACCCACCCGTTGACCCAGATTATCTTACCCTGATAAAGCGAGTTGAAATGGCAATGATCAACGCGCATAGAGGTGCACGGAGCCGAGTCACGATGACTAAAGAAGCGAATTGCCCCGTCACTACTAGCAACAGTAGTATCGCTGCCCGGTGAGAAGGTGATTCCGGTCAAACGAAAGGATTGGTTCGAACGGATCGCAACCTTGATTATGCCTCTCTCAGAGCCGGTTCTTCGAGTGTCATCCGTAATGATTGTCGCATCGTCGATCGTGGGATTGTCGTTGCCAGCGCCATTGATAGTTGTCGCGCCTTGTAGTGTAACACCCTTTGTGATTTCCAAGCGCGAAGTCCAGCTAAATGTCCCGGCGGGAATCGTGATCGTATCGCCGTCGTGTGCGGCATTATGCAAGGCCTGCACACTCGCCGCCGACCCGTCGGAATCGTAAACCGTGGCCCCGCGCAGAGCGGAAAAGCCGCTCAAAATCAGCATCGTAAACATCACTGCACTAACGTGCAGCCGGACAATGCCTGACCCTGGCGCTGTTTGGCCGTGAAGAACAACTCTGCCAACACTTCCGAGCGTTTGTATTTTTTGCGTCATCTTTATTCGGCCGGAGTCGCTACGTCAACAGCATCGCTGGGCCGCATGAGATTGCCGCCGATGGCTCTTTAGTCCTCTGGGGATGCCGGCCGGCGATCTGCGGCGGGCTTTCGGATTGGTCGCAGACCCTTCGCCAACTCCTTTATCGAAACCTCGCGTCCAAACGGGATTTCCACTGTGGCGATGGCTTGCGCCGGATTCCCTTGCACCACGGTTTTAGGAGGAACGGATTTAGTGACGACACTTCCGGCAGTGACTATCGCTCCGCGGCCAATGGTCACACCCGGCAGTACGATCACTCCCGCGCCGAGTGTGGCATCTTCCTCGATCATTACGCCCTGCTGTTCACGATAATGCGCAATAAGGGTAACCCGCATTCCAATAGCTGCTCCGTCGCGAATGGTAACAAAGTGCGGGCACGACGTTTCTATTATGGCGTCATATCCGATCCACACGTCCTTTCCGATGTTAACGCCGCGCCAGCGGTTGAGACAGACTCGCAGAGTTGTAGCACCCGGTGCAATTCGGGTGAGCAACAGAAGAATTCTGTTTTTTAATCCGGGCAGCAGTCGCTCCGCTGACATATTATCGTTTTTTTCGGTAGCATTCTTGTTTCGTTTTTCAGCGTCAAAAATTTTCGACGGCCATAGCATTATTGGACCAGAATTAGCGCATTTACCCGGGCTGAGCGTCAGACCTCTATCCACGAGTATTGCGGTTATCGTTTTGCATTCTCTGCAGTATATCGTGCCAGCGGCCCAATTCTTGTGATATCTTCCGCATCTAGCAGGCCCAAATCGAGTCGTATTTGAAATTCATGCTCAATCGCGCTGATCATCTCGAGTATTCCGAGCGAATCGATTACTCCAGCCAAGAAAAGATCGAAGTCGTCTGGAAGTTCTGCAAGGTTCACTCGCATCCCTTTGATCGGTTCAGAATATCTCGTCAAGAGAAAGTCCCGAACATTGTCCTGAGTAACGTCCTTCATTGTATCATCGAGTCCACAGGGCCTTTTCAGCCGGCCAAAGACCGAAGGTAAAAACAATCGTTAAGCCCGTCAAAGCGCCAGCCCATTGATTCATGCAGCGCAGCGAGACGGGTTTCGGTCTGATTGATCCAGAGAAACCCCGCGTGAATGCCGCGCTGATGCATTACGCCATAGAAATTGCTTTGCAGTCGCAAAAAATCCAGAGCGTTCCCGCTGAGATTGTAGATGTAATTGTAGTTCACCCGTGGCCCTTCAAGCTGGAAGCACACTGCTCCGCGGATCCGACCCACATCGCGGTTGACGATGACCCACTGCTTTTCAACGTAATCGCGTAAGCGGTGCTTCGTGGGCAGGTGATCGGTGTATTTATTGAAGCTTTGGAAAAGCCCGTCGTAAAGCTGATCGACGTCGGCGGGCAGTGCGAATTCCAGCGCAGGATTCGGTCGCAGTGGAGGCAATCGATAAGTTATCATGCGACGGTAAGTAGCGATGGGACTGAACCCGGCTTGTTGAAAGGCGGCGGCTACCGTTTCGTCAGCCGCTTCGTCAGCCGCCTTTGTAAAGTAACCAGCGACTACCTCACGTGGAAACTTTACCTCATGCAGAGTTTGCCCGAGGTCGGCTAAATCAGTCGTAAAAAAATAGAGCCGAAAAAACTCGTGCTCATCATTTAGCAATAAGACTGTCCGCGCCGTTGCGGCACTGAGAATCTGTGATCCCACGATTTGCTGGCGGAAATAGTTCGTAAAAAAGCCGCCGATCGATTGAGCTTTGACGAGCGCCATTTCCTCGTGAACCCTCGCAATGCTGTCTGGCTGGAACTTCATTAGCCCGCAACGTATTCTCGGCGATTCTTTTTGAATCGTCCTCCGTGCATCGCACTTTCCACCAGCCTCACTCGAACCGGAATCTGAAACTCCTGAAGGCGATGGCGGCAAAATCGTCTAAGCTCGCGATGGAACTCTCGCACATCGCGTGGTTGCCGGAGCCGAATCGCGGCACACGGTATCTGGCCCATGATGGCGTTTTTCTCGCCGTAGACTGATACCTCTGCGACTTCCGGCATTTCCTGGACGACACTTTCGACTTGCGCCGGGTAAACTTTCTGGCCGCCGACATTAATAATATCAGACTGCCGCCCGAGGATTCGGAAATAATCACCGTCGACTTCGACCTTGTCGCCAGTATTAAACCAGCCGTCGTCGGTGAACGGGTTTGGCGCGTTGAGATAGCCGAGCATCGCAGATTCCGCCTTGATTTGGAGGATGTCGTCCACCACGCGAGTCTGAAAACCTTCGCCCCCCAGCCTGACCCAAAGTGAATCCGACGAGCGTGATTTCGAACGCAAGATACCTACTTCCGACAGTCCGTAGGTCTGTTGGAGCTCGACGTTGGGTAGCGCCTGATGGAACCGGCGCAGCGTGCTCTCGGGCATTGGCTCCGTCCCGTAACTGACGATTTTTAAGGACGACAAATCGTAGCGGTGATGGGCTTCGCTTAAAAGAATAAGGTTCATGAACGTCGGCGAAGTGGGGAGTAGTTCCACTTTGTGCCGTTCGACCGCCCGCAACACGCTGTCGGGATCGCGACCCTGCACTGTCACAATGCATCCCGCATTCGAGAGCTGATAGAGCATCGTGTTAAAGCCGCCGATGTGGTCGTAAAGCAGGAACGTGATGGCGCGTCGGGCATGCCGGCGGACTTTGAACTTGGCGAGCATCCCAACGATATCGTGGACCGTTGCCTTGCTCTGCCCCGTCGAGCCGGAGGAAAATAGAACCAGCCCAGGATGCCCGCGCTTACGGAGCCGTTGCACGATTTCGTGCGCTTCGGGTCGCTCGAAAGGTGTAAGCCGCGCCTCATCACGCGCATCAAGTTCGAGTAATGCCTCGACTCCAGAAATCGCCATGAACTCGGCCTTTTTCGCAGCGACGGAAGAGGTCAGCGGGACCGCGATGTAGCCGGTTTCAATCAGCGCCAGCATGAGCGCGATCGCATTCGGCGAAAAATCCGCCTCGACGGCTGTGACCGTTCCGGCCGCGATCCGATTTTTTCGCAGATAGCTGCGCCACT
>QIBA01000109.1 GCA_003225175.1 Acidobacteriota bacterium | reverse complement strand
GATTTTTTATATTTCTGTAGAGATAAAAATAAAATCTTTATTATTGATGAAAAGCGACATTATGTACAAGCATACAAAGAGGGTTTAGCCAAAGCGAAAAAGAAAAAGAACGAAAAGGAAATAGAAATAATACTGGAGAAATTTAAAGTAAGCGTATTGTATTATGTTTCAAATGATGGATTTCATTGTTTGATGATATATATGTGTTGTACAAAGCATTTTATAGAATTGAATGGTTCGTTTTATTACGCAATTGGAATGGTTCCTGTTGTGTTGCTTGATGTACTGAGAAATATTTTATGAAAATATAATGAATATAACAAACGGACTATTATTTCTGATGAAACTTAATTAACGCTTACAATTTTTTTAGATCGAAATTAATTGCTATAAATACTACAAATTTTTAACAGAGATTGCATACATTAACGAGGGTATCTTAAGTCCAATCACAGGTATTTTATTAAATTGTTTTTAATACAAACGTTCTATAAGACTATAACGATAACTAATGAAAATATAATAGATTCTGATCCTATTACGATTATTAGTAAATTGTTACATTCAATGACTTCTATTCTTGAATTGAATAAAATTCTCAATTACAGTATGTCAATTCGATTACAGAAGTTCAAAAGCAGGAGATAATAATTAAATCGATTAATAATTTTAAACTGAAATCAATTACAAAGCTAACTGAATCTTTCATAAGTAATTTTATTATTTTTTATTTGTCTTTTATTGTTAAAATTATTTATTGCTTTATTTATTTAGGATAGAAGTGGTGTATTTGAATTAAATTTATACAAAAATAATTTATCAAGTATGCGGTCTGAGCTTCTTGACCTTCAAATATCTAATAGTATATTTTGTTTGGTAATTGATACATTCAAAAATAAAATGATTTGGAAGAAAGTTTTTGGAAATGGGACTTTAAACAAATTGTCAAAGATAGGAGAATCGGACATTTCTTATATATCGGATCAGAATTTTTTAATTCGGTTCAGAGAATTGTTAATAAATTTTCCGATACTATTGAAGATAAAGGCGCTGTGAATTTTCATAGTATTGAAAATTCTATTCTTACTTTAACTAATGAAGTCGAATGTAAGGATTTTAGTGAATATGAATTATTACAGACAAGAAACATTCTAATAAATTGGTTGGTATAGATTATTTTTTCATTCAGAAAATTTAATTTTATACTTACTGCTATAATATTTTATAGGATGATTGATTGGGCAAATAAATCAAGATCTTATGACGAATCAAATTTTTTATTTATATATTTTTTATCGCCTCTTGATTTATTTCTTGGAAGCTTAAAATTTTCATTCATTTTTGAAAAGTATATTTTCATTATTTCTTATTATATTAATTAATAATAACGATAATCATATTTTCTTAACTATTACTTTTGTACAGGCCAGAACATCCAACTTATTGCAGTATAGAACGAAAAAATGGTATTCATAATAATTGCGTTGTTAATAATGAGGATGTTGGTTTTTCTGTAACTTTAAATAAGAAGTTAGCGAAAAAGGTTGATGGGGCAATTTCTTATTCGCCAAATTGTGATGGGAATTTGTTACTTTATTTACTTACCTGTGAAGGAAAAAAATCTGACTACTTTGGAAATGATGGTTACGATAAATTAATCAGATGTATGAATGATTGCTGCAATAGCTGGATTATTTATTATTGCAAAAAGGCAGAACAGTTATCAAAGAAATTAATCGAGCAATTAAAAAAAATTAAAATTTTTGGCTTGCATATTTATGGTAAGTTTGTAATATTTTGCATTATCATCTATATTATTATTCTACTTCATTTACTTCATTGTTTATTTTATAAAGGAGGAAATTGTAAATTGCTAATTTACGATCAACTTTGTGAAGGTGTAGGAAGGATTAGGCTGGCTAATGAAGTCCAAATTCCACTTAAATCGGAAAAAAACGAAGCTCCTTATTGTATTGAGGTTTTTTGGCAAATCAAGGTAATAAAAGCTATTATTTTAATGAGACGAATTAATTAATATTTATAATCAATACTTAGGAATTATTGATTGAGAGTTACTCATTAATTGATGAAATTGAAGTTGAATTAAAGAACATAAACAAAAATGAGAATAATAACAATAATGAATTAATTGAAGTTGATGATTTCTTGAAGAGAATAATTATTGAAACTCCTAATACACCAAAGCAAAATAGCCTAAAATTATAGATTTTATATGAACCAAGCATTTGTAATCAAGTATTCAAAAAAACTAACGATAGCATAATTTTCTATTACCTTTTCTGGTTTAAACACTAAAAGGGAAATCTAGTTATGATAATAAAATTCTTCGATTTTCATAATGAATTCGACCCATTTTTATTTCATGACGTTTGTGACATATGTCTTCACGAATCTGGGTCGTTGTAGTTGCGATTCCAAATATTTCTTCAATCCAGACCTTCGCGGGTCTCGTAGGTCGAAAACAGCGCGGTATAATGAGAATAAAATCGCCGATTTCTCGTCGATGCTCGTAATACATCCGAACCAATTTGTATACCTTCGCGGATCACATGTGTCGAGAACCGCGCGGGTCTGGTATAATGAGAATAATATCGCCGATATTCGTAATACGTCCGATCCAATTTCTATTCAGCGACGTTTGCGACATGCATCATCACGATTCTGGGTCGTTGAAGGAGCGATTCCAAACAATTTGTTTCGATCCAGAACGGACGGGTTGTTTTCGCAATCAAGGTATAACGATATGCCTTTAGACTATTTTTATGGCGTTATGCATAAATGTACTAATACCGCACTTTCATTCCAGAAAGCCGAAAACCTTATTTGTATTACAGAAGACAGACTAGAACGAAATCTAATCGAGGGGTTTGCTCAGAATATCAAACAGCTAGAGTGCTCATTCCAAACGAATATGAGAAAACGAAAGCGGGAGGATGACGATGACTTCGATTACCTCTATGGTATTGTCACTACAGCTCAGGACTGGTACTTCTTGCTGTACACTCCGGGGAAAATTTTACAAGGCAGTAAATTACCATTTAGCATCGAATTTTCCGAAGATGCCTTGAATAAAAACTCCGAAGAATATCAAACGTTACATAATGGCGTGAAAAAAGTGTTGGATGTAGTAGTAGGTTTATTAAAGGATAGGGCATGTGCAGAAGACGATTCCCCCTCAAAGAAAAAAGCTAAAATAGAGAAATATCGTTCGAAAAAATAATCTATATATTAGCATGTCGTGTATCCCGGGTAGCGTCCCGATCCTTTGTACTGTATTTATTTTTTTATTTTTTTTTATTTCTGTAATGGGATCCCGATCCCGACCACGGGATATGACCTTACAAAATAAGATTTTCGTTTAAAACAAATGTTGTTAACATTATATGATACATTTTTGATTTGAATTTCCTATTAAAAATGTTTGCAAAAACGCGAACCAAAAAAATACCTTCAACATCATTACAATACAAATCCTTTTAAAAGCTTAATCGACGAAATTCTGACTTCATCAGGAGGTTCGATATCGATCCTTCTGATTATAAGGTTCGGGACCGATCTTTCTCGTTATGTAAAAGTGCATGTGTTAACGATTTTCAAGATGGTACCAGTAAATTATTGATCGATCCTAATACCAGAGACTTATTCTATACGAATGGGTGAAAAGTGAAGAGACAAATGTCTTTGCAGGCACTTATTCAGGATCTACTTACTATAAATGTGAAAATATTGGTTATAATGGTGAAAAAGAGGGACAGTTGTATTTATCAAAAAGAAAATATGGTTGCCCCTATAACAAAAAAGTTAAGAAAATTCTTATCGTCATATGATCACACTGAATCTTGGATTAAACGTATCTGACCATACAGATAGTGTGTGGTTCCAATGTTTCAATTATACGGGAATATAATCATTGGTAAAGATGCCAATAATATGTAGGAATGTGAGCACCTTAACTGAACACATCTCCCAAATCAACTGCAACAGTTGAGACCACCCGTTCCTCCTGCACATGTCTTAACAATTCCTATACTAATCATAGCAGTTCTCAACAAAGGAACTCAAATAATAATTTAGACGAAGGAATTTATTCTATTGATAATATAAGCCAATACCATAATAAATGGAAACTCATTACTCATGCAAAAATCAGATCTCAAAAACGTGGATCTGGCAAGTTATTTAACGTAACTTCAATGGACGATTCTGGAGAAGAGGTCGGGATTCGGATCCTGACCAAAAATAAAATAAGACGGTAAGTTTTTATATTCACACCAAACTAAATGCACGTATTTAGATTAAAAAAAAAAATAAAAAGAGATAATATGTGTGTAATCATAATTTTTAGTAATATTTACAATCTATCTGTACAAAAATTTTATTTATTCAAATTTAATCAAACTATTGAACAAATTACTCATCCTCCCCAAATTCATCTTCCTCTTCATTCTCCTCATCTTCACCTTCCCCCTCATCATCTTCAAAACTTGCATCTTGTTTTCTTCCATAATAAAAATTATTCCAATCCTTGTTTTGAATTTTTACAAAATAAGTAATTGAGAGATTAACAAGTTGATAAACACCAGGTTTTAATCTTTCCGAAAATATTCTAAAACGTTCCGCTCCTTTAAAGTTTTTCGCTATTTCTGATTTCCTCGTCTTTGTCAATTTTGATGACATATCCTCGTTAGCATATTTTTTATCAAAAACGTAATTAATACATTTTTTATCGTAATTCTTATAGAAAACACTGAGTCTATAAAGATATTTTATATCATTAGAAAGGCCGCTACCAAAACATTTTAAATAAGTTTCATGAACTATATTTTTCTTTTGACTTTCACTATAACCAACATAATCATCAAGGTTAAAATCATCATTAATTTCAGCGTGATTTAATAAAGAATGATAGTTCGCTTCTATCTGTCTCAAATAATTAGTAGTTTTCTTTGATTTTCCTATTATAAAAATTATAAATAAAAAAATCAAAATAAAATCGCATAACCAATAATTTTAATACTTCAGTACCTTTACTTTTATTCAAACCTTCATATTTGTCAAGTAGTTCCTTATATTTAGACTTAAGATCTTTATCAAATAAAAGTTAACGTTAGTAATTTTTTTTTTTTAAAAAAAAAAAAATAAAGTTTTAACCTACCTTCATTTTCTTTTTTAAGACCTTTAAAATACAAAAAAAAAAGAAATGATCAAATGCACAAATATATAAAATTTCAAATAATAAATAAGAAAAATTAAACCCTTGCCTTCATTTTCCTCTAATAAATACATATAGCCTTCACCAAGACTATTGTTATATTCTCCTACTTCTAATAAATTATAAGGTTGAAAACAAACAACCAACAATAAATAAAATTATTCTTTTAATATTCTTACCTTTGTGTTCATTAATTAAACTTAAAATTTCTTCTCGAGAATATTCGTTAGTTAGTCCTAAATTTCTGAGGATAGTCTCTTTCGTAGTTTCGTTAGGTATCCAAGATGTATCTCCTTTCCATATATAAACGTCACCTTTATAAATTACATATTTCTTTGTAATAAAGATATATTCTTTTTCGGTACAAGACTTTTCAAGTTTTCGCAAACTTTGTTTTATATTGGAATCCATATCCATAATAAATTGGAATCTAGAAAGGAATTTTTTTTTTTAAAAAAACAAATTTGTCAAACATAAATAAGATTAATAATAGAAAATTCCACGGCATTTAACCAATTATGGTTAGCTAACACTTACAAAATCAAGTTTTTCTAGAAGTTCTGCGCTAAAATTCGAGAATTTTAATAGTA
>QIBA01000108.1 GCA_003225175.1 Acidobacteriota bacterium | reverse complement strand
CGAAATTTCTCTTCAAGCTTCTTCTGCAAAGTGTATAAGAACAAATATATTTTTGCGCTAATCCCCTTTATAAAATGTACAGTATAAGAAAGGTTATCAATATACTATCATACAATTTTAATATATAAAAATTTTATTACTTACCACGGCTCATGTTTATTCATTCCAAAAAATAAAACAAAAATTCCTATATGAAATTTATTTTTTAGAATATTTTTGAACAATGTTTTGTTTGATTAATTAATACTTATTTATTGAATACCTGCTATAGCACCATAAAACCCTCCAACACTAGATAATAAATCTGTAACTAATAAAATTCAATTGATACGAATTATTAAATAAATTTAAAAAATTTTTTAAACATATATACTTACTATCGTATCTTTTCAACTTTTCAAATTTGACATTATTTGGATTTGAAGGTGGAGAGATTTCAAATTGAATTTTATTGGATTCAATAGGAATTTGGGATACTCGATGATTTAATTTCATTTCATCATTAGTTATGACTGGGTCAAAAGTTAAGATGTAAAATTGTCCTAGATTAAGTTCCCAAGAACCTCCTTTATGTATTTGGTAAGGTACAAAAACTGTTTTTTCGGTAAAAAATTTATATTCTTTAATTCCTAATTCTAATGGACTTTTAAAATCACTAGTAGTGATATTAACCAGTAAATTAGGATTGCTTGAAGCTGTAAAATTAAACTTTAAATAAATTATATAATTAGATGATTTATCGATATTTTTAGAAATATCTTTATTGCTTTCGAAATTTATATCGATATCGTCATCTTTTATCAACAAATATAGATTAAGTTGAGTTATTTTTTTTTTTAAAAAAAAAAAATAATAATAATTTTTAGAAATAACTTCAAATTTTATAAAAATTATATATAATTTTCTTACTAAAATAATCCTTTGTCGTAATGATAGCAGATACTTCTGTGCCAAGTTTCTGAAGTTAAGTGATTAGATAATACGTAATTATCCCAGTAAGAAAAATTGCAAAAAAAATTCGAAATAATCTGAACCAAATTGGTTCAGTTAAACGTCGATTAGTAATTGAATCTATTAAAAACATTATATAGAAGTGGTTTTATTCTTTTGCAAATCAACGTTTTTTAAATATGTGACGCAAAAAATCCTAATCTTGGACTTATTATTTAAGCCACAACTTGGCAATCGCAAATTTGGACACTTCCATTGTTTAAGCCACCAGTATTTTTTATTATTATTATCGTGTCCAATATAAAATCTAACGATTACTTAAAGAAATATGCTAGTCTACAAAATGTTAAACAAAAGAAATGTTAACAAGACATTTTTTGGAGTACTTCTTATTGAAATTATATTAATCATTATATCCATCGTATTATTAGTGTTAGATTTGTGATTTTATATTGATTTATTTGATTTATTTTTGACTATAATACCAATATTGGTTTTAATACCAATAATAATTGTTTCGGGATGTTATGCTGTATGAATTTTTAAATTATTTCTTTCAGTTGCTATATCAAAAAATATAATACTTATTCATTTAGCAAAACAGATTATTAAAGATGAATTACCGCAATTATTGGCCTTTTGTATAATAAACATGGCAATTCCAATACACTACTTTGCAAACAACTATACACCTGGAGCCACTATAAGCATAACTATTGCCATTTTTGCAAGTGGAATTCTATTTTTAGATATTCTATTTATTATTTTATTTATTATTATTATAAAAAAAAAGTAAGTTTAAATTTGATTATTTTTTTTATTTAAATTAAACTTCTAAAATATGTCTTGAATTAGGCTTTGGAGTACAGATGAGGTTGCTACTAATAAAAAGTCATATTTACGACAAATATTTTTGCCTAATAATATTCCTTTAAATTATCTAGAAAGTAAGGATTTATTACTATAAAATAATGATGTTTAAAAATTATTTATAACGATAAATATTAATTTAAATTACTTTAATTAGAACCTTACATTACATACAAATTTTATAATTTCTTATTAGTCACTACATTATTTTATATTAACATGATTGATCTTGACATATTAGTTCCTTCAAAAGTCTATCAAGATATAACGAGTTGTGTTTTAATCTTACCATCTTTTATTCTAATATTTGAATCAAAAATTGTAAGTATACCTTAACATTGCTATACTGCTTATTTTATATTTTAATTTATTAATGCTTTTAGTTTAAGATTAAAGAGGAATCAAATGGTTTTATGCTTTTAATTTATTTAACTATTATGGTACAAATTTGTGTTTATATTTATTTTATAGTCATCGGTAAGTAGTTAAAAAAATATAGTTTAAATTAATTTAAAAATTAATAGTAATTGAAACTATGTATTTACTATAGGCGAAATCGGTTTAATTGAAGGAGCAATTATATCAATTTTATTATTTTTATTATTTATAAATACAATTCTATGCCATCAGAATTTTGGTAGAAAGTTTAAACTTTACCGTAAGTATTTAGGTATTTAGCACAATTTATTGGAATTTCAATAATTGAATTTTCTGGTTTTTTTTAGTAAAACTTGATTACTTTGATCCTAATTTGGATGAAGCATATGATTACTCAGAAGATGAAGAGGAACCTGAAAGTTTAACTGTATATTTGAATTACTTTAAAAGATCAATTTCAAAGTTTTTAATAGGAATCAAAAAATGATTAAATTAAGTCAATTAAAGAATTATTTTAATGGTATTTATAAATAAATTCAATAACTATTTAATGAATCTTTTGATAAGAAATTTTTTAATGTTTCAATTTTATGAATATTATTCTAAATTTTTTATGTCAGTTAAAAAGTATATAATTATAAAGGTCCAATCGAGAGACGGTATATTTATATGTGTAATACCAGTTCTTATAGTAATGTTTTACTTGCTTTAGTTAATGGACAATGGAGTGGAATTGCTAGTACCAGTGGAGAAACAGTTTCAACTACTCTTTTCTTTATTGGAAAATTTATAACAGATTTAAATGAATCACAGTTCTCTTCATTCGTAAACTACGGTGATTTTTCACTTCTGATAATTATTACAGTTATCTATGACTATATACTATTAAATATTAATACATTATTGTAGAATTTTAATCTTATCATTATTTTTAACATTAATGTTAAGTATGGCAACGATCACAATTATAAAATTTACTGCGCTACAAAATAAATCTACAATTTTTAACTGAAGATTTTTTAAAACTACCATAGATATAACAAAAATAAATTGATTTTAAGAAAGAATAAAACTTGAAATTTCTTATATATTAAAATAATAAAAGGTTTTATTGTTGAAATGTAATGCTAGCATAGACGTAAAAGTAATTTTGATGCATTTTTTCATATAAAAATCGTCATGTCGATCTCTAATTACAGCATTTGTTTTGTGTAACTGTATCTTTAACTGATTTTTTTGAAAAATTTTAATCTTTAGATATGTATTTGGTCTATAAGCTTCATATTTTAGCTCTACATGTAATTTCATCGGTTCTACAACTTTAATTATACATAAATAGTAGATTAAGAATACATATTTTGACTTTTATATAGAGAAACTGTATTTTTAAGAAAATTTTAGTATAAAAATCAGGCGTAAAACTTCACTATCTATAATATAAAGGTAAAAATTGAGGATTATGTGTATCTCTATTAGCTCTACAACTTTACTTAAGAAATAAATGTGGGTTTAGAATTTCAATTTTGACTTTTATATATAGAGCAAAATTAGAAAGCGCAGCAAGCAAGTATAGGAGAAGCGATTCAAATAATAAGATAGCTATCGGAAAGAAGCCCGACAGTATTATGGCAATGTATATAGAAGGAATTAAGTATAAGATTGTTTTTACTGAATGTTCTCGAATTATGTGTTCTACGCGTAAAAAAACTGACGATTCAGTCAAATTATGGCGTGAACTTAATGACGCAATGATGTGGATTTGGAAGCACTGCAAGCCACCTAAGAATCAATTTAACATAATCGGAGTTCAAGTATTTGGTTTGTATAGTTAACATAATTTTAGTTCAAGTATTTGATTTAAATAGAGATAATTTGTTTAATACGGTATTTTGTAAACGATTTTTAGGAACTACTATAGGATTAACTATTCTTCTGCGTGATTCCAATGATCTTGTTCGATATTTTCACCTCCAAGAGGCAGAAATTCCCTTGAATCCGTGCAATGAAGATGGAATCGTAAAGATCGTTAAATTACTATTGAATCTCAGAGTAAGTAGAAATTTCTTCGTTGTATTCTTTAAATAAGTTAATTGTAGTATAATATTGCGAAACTTATATATGTACTGTTATTGTATATTTGTAGAATATCGCAATAATAAACTTATCTTTATTAAATAATGCATTAGCAAATAGATTGCATCATCGTATAACATTTGGAATTACTACTGTTAATAGTCCCAAGAAAAAAACAAAAAAACGAAAGAAATAAAAGTTGTTAATACATTATAATTATACTTATAACCCTTGAAAAAAATAAAAACTTAATACTGTAATATCAAATTTTCTTATCAATGTATTATTGCCATCAAATAATATTCGGAGACTGAAATACTATCACCACTTCCAAAAATGAAATTAGCCAAAAACGTAAATCGACTTTCGCTACTTTTCATTTTTTATTTGTAAATACAATAATGAATAACGATAATACATAATACAATAACGATTATAAAAGTAATAAATTTATATGGGCTAAATTATATTACTTTGAAATACCAGCAAGACAATAATAACGGCGCTTGCGGCCAGGTTTTATGTTACGAGAATCCGTGCGATATGGACAATAAGAATAATTACAACAATTACACCAAGGATCGTTTAGAAGATTTACTTGATCATTTCTTTCTTTCTTGTTGATTTTCAAGTTGAATATTTAATTGATTACTTCTTTCTTGTATGTACTCCCACATTCATTGCATAGGTTGACATCGTAGCCTTACTTTACGATAATTACCCTATTGAAAGAGTACCTGAAACTGTAAAAGAGTTTTCTTTAGATAAAGAAACTAATATAGATGGAATGTTTGAAGAACCATCTGAAATAATAGATTATCCAAATAATTCATAAGTGTAGAATGCTCAAGATAAACAAAACAAAATCTATTTATTAATTGATGGTTTTATATTAAATGTGTACCTTTTATGAATTAACTTTAAAATTTTATTAATTTCTTTTGCTCCAATCTTCATACATATGTAATTTATAATATTTAGGATAATAACATTTTTCAAGAGCTCATAGAATATAATATAATAATAAAGAATTTTAAAATTATTCTCCTAAAATAATTATATCAATGAAGTAGTGTGAATTTTCATCTACATGAACGGGATCACAGTCCCGTCTAATCGAAATTAGTTCGAATATAAAATGAAAATAAGTGTTTATGTTCTCATCAAGAATTAATAGATTTTTTTAATATAAAAATAAGAATGTGAAATGATGTCATTTCTGGCCATCCCCGAAAAGTCAAAATCGGCCTTCTAAAACTACAATTTCATCTTAGTAATAGTTGTAGAGCAAGATGAAATGCATATTGTGTAAATTTCAGGTATATAGGATTATTCCTTATATACTTTTATTATTATTACTTTAACTATTCTATTTTTATTTCTTAAGGCATCAGACTACAAAAAAAAAATATTTTTCTTTGTTAATTAATGAAAATAAATTGTCACAATAGAAATTTTTATAAAATTACCCTTCGATTAAATTTTAAGGAAAATTTTGATATAATTAATTTTATTTAATACGAAAAAGGATCATATTATCTAATAAAATTTATACTACAAATCATTTTTAG
>QIBA01000107.1 GCA_003225175.1 Acidobacteriota bacterium | reverse complement strand
GCCGCGCTGATCATCTACGTAGTGATTCACGGAAGCTCGACAATCCAAGTTCGCTTCGAGGCGAATCCCGCCGGAACTGATATTTTCGTGAATGGCGAGCACTGCTCCGCACCCTGCGCGGCCAAGCTGAAACCCGGCAAGTACGCCGTTGAAGCCACGCACGATCAGTACACGACGGTAAGGAAAGAAATCGACGTCACCAAGCCGTATACGGAATCGCTAACCCTCACCGCGATTTCAGCTGGACCAGCCCGTCCAGCACGCGTGGGCACATTGGCTCTAGCAATCAATGTTGACAGTGCCGATATCTTTGTCGACGGACAACTAAAAGATAGAGCCCACGGCAAGAACGCCAGGATCACGGTAGCCGCCGGCAGCCATCAGATTCGCCTAGAGAAGTCCGGCTACCAGCCCACGACGCTGCCAGTCGAGATTGCCGAAGGTTCCGAATCGGCACTGGCATTCTCCCTGGAGAAGGGAAGCGGCGCAATCACGGAGAGTACTTACCTGATCGTAAGCTCCGTTCCCAATGCATCACTCGTAGTCGATGGCAAGTCTGCGGGCAATGTGCAGGCCGACGGGAAAGCGTCGCTGACGGTCCAGCCGGGCAAGCACCAGGTGCAGGTGAGCCTCGACGGATATGAGAACGCCTCGAAGAACGTAGTAGCCAGGGCCGGCGATCGCGTGAATGTGGCCCTGAATCTGAGAGCGATTCCCAAACCGGTACCAGCCATAGCCTTCTTCGCAGCCGATTCACAAAACATCCAGGCAGGACAGTCCACCACTCTGAAATGGGAAGCACAGAATGCCATCGAGGTCTCACTCGACGGCGAGACCATTTCGGGAGCGAGAGGATCGAAGTCCGTCAGTCCCGGCGCAACCACAAAGTACATGCTGATCGCCAAAGGTGCGGGAGGACAATCCCAACCCAAGACGCTCACGGTAAACGTTGCCGCAGCCGCAGCCCCAGCCGTAACGGCGAAAATGCCGTCGATCGGGAGCTTCGATGGGCCCGACAAGATCACTCCCGGGCAGAAGGCCAAACTAGTCTGGCAAACCGACAATGCAGATAGCGTTACCATCGATCCCGAACTCGGCACTGTAAAGCCCAGCGGATCCGGTTACGTAAATCCGACTAAGGACACGAAGTACACCCTGATCGCCAAGAGCGCTGCCGGGACCAAGACTCAAGAGGTGACTGTACTCGTCGAAGCTCCGAAGGCAGCCGAAGCCAAGCCCGCCGCTCCCGCTCCATCAACAGCAGGCGGCAGCGAAGATGTAGTGCTCATCAAGGATCTCCTCGAGCACCGCTGGAAGAGCGCGTATGAGTCCAGTAACGTAGCAGCGGCGAGAGCGATCTGGCCCACCATGTCCAAGGACCTGCAGAATGCCATCAAGAACGCCCACGGCATCAGGCTGGAACTGATTTGCAATCCTTCTGTCAGCGGCGACATGGCAGTGGCGCCCTGCAGCCAGACCGCGTTTGTAAGCGGCAAGCCCAACCCGGGATCAGTCACTTTCACTCTGAGTAAGAGCAGCGGAACCTGGCTCATCCAAAACAGTAAGTAAGCGAAGCTGGTCTCCCGTCGTTTCTGTTAGTGGAGACCTGTACGCTAAGACTGTCATTCTGAGGCCTTCTTTTGGCGAAGAATCCCCCGGAATGCGTCAGACTCAATGCCGCGTCCCGGCTCTTTCACGGGGATTCTGAGTTCGAGCCTTAGCGCTTCAAAAGCCCAAGAGGAAGCCAGACAGCTGATGTTTGGCAAGAGAGAAAAGCAAATTCCAATTTAAGGTAAACGCGCAATGATCCAACTCGTAAGGGATGGCTTTAAAGAACTCTCCGTCTATTACTCAAGTAGTTACTAATCCCTATAAGTGATTTAACTAATTAGATATCTATCGACGGCCGATAATAAACTTCGGCTCGTGGCACAAAACGCCCGAAACCAGCATTCCAAGCCGATTCCATGATGAGTCAGCATCGTTTCGGGAAACATTTCAATAATTCACAAGCTATTATCTAGCTGTGGGATGCAACTCAAGCAGTTAACAACCTTGCCTATAGTTTTCCACAAACCAAAGTCCCTGTTTTTCATTGACACTTTCGTACTTCCCGCATGACAATGACGCCCACTCCTCCGCCAGCTAGTCAGTAGCGTTTTCGGTCCCCTCCTCCGAAAACCATGGCCGAGCTGTCCACAACAAAGGGTGACCTCAATGGCGCGTTCCACTCCGTCGGGTATGTTCCGTTCTCTGCTCTTTTTTGCTCTTTTTCTCTATGCGGCCACGGGCATTTGTGTAGCCCAAGAGGACACAACTACAGTCCTGACAGTACCGACTTCAGCGACACTGGGCACGCCCGCGACGCTGACAGCCACGGTGGCGGATACGCCGACTCCTGCGACCGCGCCGGTTGGCGCGGTTTCCTTTTTTGACGGCGGAGTTTTGATTGGCAGCGCGACGCTGGACGGTGCCGCTCCAGGTGTGGCTACGTTTAGCACGTCGGTCCTCAGCGTCGGTTCGCACTCCATCACCGCGACATTCGTCGCTGCGAATCTTGCGAATTTCAACCCCAGTAGTGCTTCGGCCGTTTTACAGCCTATTGCCCAACGCACGACGACTACTTCGATTGCGGTGACCTCGCTCATCACTGTCAGGAGCGCAACTGCTGTTAGTGCCGCAGTCAACGATCAGACCTTCGGAGCTTCATCGGGCACATCTACAGCAACCGGAAACAACCTGACCATCAACCGCTTCGGCCACTCCGCAACGCGATTGCCGGATGGAACCGTCTTGATTGTTGGAGGAAGTACAGATGGCAGTGCAGCAAATGCTCAAAAGAATGCGGAAATATACGACCCAGTCGGCGGAACATTTACGGCACTTGATGCGACATGTGTGACGCTCGCCAAGTGTCTCGCTACCGCCCGCTTGGGACACACTGCTACGCTCCTGCCGAATGGCACGGTGCTGATTGCTGGTGGTACGGACACAGGCGGGGTCTCCCTAGCCAGTGCCGAGATATACGATCCCGTAGCACAAACATTCGCTGCGGCTAATCCCTTGAACGTGGCGCGCACAGAGCACGCCGCCACATTATTGCCTGATGGATCGGTATTGCTCGTGGGTGGCAGCTCGGACGGTACCGCTGCGGGTGCGCTTTCCTCCGCTGAGGTTTATTCCGGTGGCACATTCACGACCACCACAAATTCTCTGAGCACCGCTCGCTTCGGACTAACCGCGACGCTGTTGGCGACCGGCAATGTTCTCATCACGGGCGGCACGGACACGACAGCGACGACGTTAGCGACGACCGAAATATTTACACCGACAGGGACTCCGGCATCGACGGGCGCGTTCGCCGCTGGTCCTTCGATGAATTCTGCCCGGTTCGACCACACAGCTACGCTGCTACCAGATGGCCTTGTACTTATCACGGGCGGAATTGTTTCAAGCGCTGTAAGCAACACACTCGAGCTGTACTCTTCGCTCGCTGGAAACTTCACTGCAGTCACTGCTAGTGGTAACCACAACTTGACGGACAACCGTTCGGGCCATGCTGCTACATTGCTGAACAACGGTCTCGTTCTCTTTGCGGGTGGCGAGAACGCGACGACACCAACTGTAGTCAATACCGCAGAGCTTTACACGCCCTCATACGACCCGCAAGGCACTGTGTCATTAACCTCAGACAATGGCGCCGACACGCTCGTCGGTTGCACTCTTACGTTGAGCGGAACTGGTGAGACTAC
>QIBA01000106.1 GCA_003225175.1 Acidobacteriota bacterium | reverse complement strand
GCAAGGCTTGGTCCTGATTCCGGACCTGCCCGGCTCCCAGCAATCGCCCCCTTGAATCTACCGCCGTCATGTAACAAAATCTCTGGTGAAGATCTACTCCTACGTGGATCATTCCGTGCCTCCTTCAGGGTTCTGTGCTTCGAGCACGAATGTACCCTCTGGGAGGCACGCCTGCTTTCATCACATCTGAGCCCCTCTGTTGGGCGAACGGATCTCCCGGGAATGTTTCGGCCTGCTACGTCCTGTCTTGGCTCTTCACGAGAATCCTCGCCGAAGAGCCGGGATACCGCATGTGAGTCTGAGGCATCGCCGGAGATTCTTCGGCGAAACCGGGCCTCAGAATGACAGTTCTACCTTCGTGTTCCTTCGTGTCCTTACTGGTTTCACTTCCGTAGTGTGTTTCTGCGTGGTGCTGTTTGCCAAAACCAATGAAACCACCCATTCGGCGATGCTCAGGACAGGCTCCGGTCACGAAGGAACACAAAGGAAAACAGGCTCTTGAAGTCCTTAGTGAACCTTCGTGTCCTTAGTGGTTTCACTTCCGTAGTGTGTTTCTCCGTGTTCTCCGTGTCTCCGTGGTGAAAAAAATGTCTATGCCCGAACTCACTCCCGAACAATATCGTGCTGCGCTGCGCAACGATTTCTGCACGTTTGCCGAGCGCAGTTTTTTGGAACTCAATCCTGCAACCGACTTCGCGCGCAATTGGCATATCGACGTTATCGCGCACGAGCTCGAACGCTGCCGGCTGGGCGAGACGCGGCGGCTCATCATCAACCTGCCGCCGCGTTCGCTTAAGTCGCATTGCGCGTCCATCGTCTTTCCCGCATGGCTGATGGCGCACAATCCGAGCGCGCAAATCATCTGCGCCAGCTACGCGCAGGACCTCGCCGACAAGCACGCCATCGATTGCCGCGCGCTGATCAACAGCGACTTCTACCGCCAGATTTTTCCCACGCGGCTGTCGCCGGAAAAACGCTCGGTGGCAGACTTTCTCACCACCGCGCGCGGATCGCGCAAAGCAACGTCAGTAGGCGGCGTGCTCACCGGACGCGGCGCCGACTTCATCATCATCGACGATCCGCTGCAGCCCGATAAGGCGCTCTCCGACACGCGCCGCAAAGCCGTGAATGATTGGTACGACAACACGCTGGTCAGCCGCCTCAATCACAAGCTCACCGGCTGCATCATCCTGGTCATGCAGCGCCTGCACGAGGACGACCTCGTCGGCCACGTGCTCGATGTCGAGCGCCGCCAGGCCATCGACATCGAACCGAAATGGAAGGTCGTGCGCTTTCCCGCCATCGCGGAGGAAGACGAGCGCTACGAAGTCCCGCGCCTTTCAAAGACTCTGCTTTATACCCGGCGCAAAGGCGAGGTGCTCCATCGCGAAAGAGAGCCGATGGAAGTCCTCGAGCAACTGCGCGAGACGCAAGGCGAGTACACCTTTGCCGGACAGTATCAGCAATCTCCTGCGCCATTAGGCGGAGGTTTGGTAAAGCTTCGCTGGTTCAAGACCTACACCGAGGCTGAGCTTCCCGAGAAATTCGACTTCTTCTTCCAAAGCTGGGACACGGCCAACAAAGCCAGCGAGCTGAGCGATTACAGCGTCTGCACCACCTGGGGCGCAATCAGAACCCCCTGCGGTAGCGGGGGGAGCAGTTCGCCTGCTAGCGGCGGGGGCACTGGCGGCCGCCTCTACCTGCGCGACGTCTATCGCGCACGGCTGGAATATCCCGAATTGAAACGCGTGGTTAGAGCGCACGCCGCCCTATGGGAGGCGAAGAACGTGCTGATCGAAGACAAAGCCTCGGGGACGCAACTTTGCCAGGAGCTGATCCAGGAAGGCATGCAAAGCATCAAGAAGTGCCAGTCAAAGCTGGACAAAGGGACGCGTATGCTCACCGTTACCCCAACCATCGAGAACGGCTTTGTCTACCTGCCGGAGCGCGCTCCCTGGCTTTCCCAATATGTGCACGAGCTGGTGACGTTCCCAAATGGGAAACATGACGACCAGGCAGACTCCACCTCACAGGCGCTCGACTGGATCAAGAGCCACCTGTTCGAGCCGGCAATTACCGTGTACTACCGCGAAGAGGTCCTGACGAAGTGGCGCAAGGGATATATAAGATGGGACGAACTATCGCCTTTCATACAAAAGTACATCATCGACAATGGCCTGGAAGGTCCGCGGCCGGGAGGCCAGCAGCCAGGCGGTAGCTCTGATTAGTAAGAATTTTGGATTCAGCCGTCTCTACGTTCCACATGTTTCTTATTGCGCACTTGTGCCCACAACCACCACTCGTCCCGGTTGAATGGAATCCAGGGCAGCGATGCAGTCCGGAACGTGTGGAAGGATGTCATCTATATCGTTCGATGCTGCTCGAATAATTAATACGGCAATAGGGCGACCAGAAAGGCTTTGTTGATATTGGATGCCCTTGTCCACTGTTAGAAAAACATCAAATTTCCCTTCCGCCAGAGCGAGCAAGTCCCCATTCTGCTTTCCTCCGAATCCCGCCTCCTGCACCGTCGTGCATTCATGCATGGAAAGACTTGATTTGACTTTCCTGGGAACACACTCATCGATGAGGACCCTCATCCGAGGTGTGCGACCACAAAGGCTTTCGCCTCTTGGAGTGCAGCAATTGCTTCACTCTTACTGACGGTAGGAAAGTCGTCCAGAAACTCGTCTAGTGTCTTCCCGTGCTCCAGGTAATCGAGCAGCGCCTGGAAGGGCACGCGAGTGTTCCGAAATACCGGCTCTCCGCCGAGAATTTTGTCGTTCTTGACGATGACTTTTCCGTTTCCAGTCATGGTGATTCCGCAAAGAAGAGTTGTTCCGATTTTATTAGGAATGCCTCCGGAAGCAATGATTTTGATTGTAGATGGCGCACGTGCTGATCGAAGACAAAGCCTCAGGCGTAGCTTGGTTAGCGCTGGTGCCTATTGCAAGGGTGGAAGGCCAGCAAGGAATGCCATAGAAGGCTTTTCCATAACGCGCATCCGGAGGGGAGATCAACGGTCGTGGTCTGGATCTGGGGAATTCTTACTGATTCGATCAGTATTGACGTAATGTACTTTGTCATATAAAGTCAGTTGGCGATGACAGACACCGATTGGATTGCTGTCTTCTCGTCTCGAACTGCCGGCCGTGAGTTGCTGCCGTGGTCGCATCCACGAACCCTTACAGATCGTGAGTTGCGACTGGTGCGCGGATCAATCCAGCAATTTCAACTGGGGGAAGGTTCTGACGGTTCCGGGTTGATACGACGCGGTTGTGCGTCGCGGCTGGCTGCGCTCAATCCGAATTTCATATCATCCTTGGAGCTGTTCATTAAAGAAGAGCAGCGGCACAGCCGACACTTGGCGCTTTTTCTGCAACGCGAGGGCGTGGCGCTGCTCGAGCAACATTGGGTCGATCGAGTTTTCCGGCGCGTCCGCAAGTTTGCCGGGCTTGAACTGTGCCTGCGCGTGCTGGTAATGGCGGAAATCGTCGCGGTTCCATACTATGCGTCTCTTCAGTGCGCGACCGGCTCGGCGCTATTGCAGCGCATTTGCGCCAATATTCTTGCCGACGAAGCCGACCATTTGCGCTTCCAGGCGGAGAACCTGAAGCAGCTGCAGAGCAGCCGCCGATCGCTTCCATCGTTAGAACTCATGTTTTGGCGCTGCTTCCAGCTTGCAACCCTGCTGGTGGTCTGGCGTGAACACGGCGAGGTGTTGCGGGCGGGGGGCTATCGCTGGAACAGCTTTCGCGAAGAATGTGTCCGGCTCCTGGTTGCTGTCAGTCACAACGACCTTGAGCCGCGAGCAGCAGAGGAGCAAGCGCTGGCCGCGGCCAATGACTAACCTTCCCGGCAAAAGCTTCGGAAAACGGCCACAAACGAAAGATCTCGGCGGTCTTCCCAGATAGGTGAACGTCCCGTCTATCACCAGGTTCCGCCAAGCTTCCTCCCTGATTTTGCGAAAGCGAAATTTCTCTGCCTGATAGCGCCACTGGTGGGTGGGCTGCTATTGTGCCGCGAAGTTACATTTTCGAAAAAAAGGGGCACGGCATGTCTGCTGGAGAAAAACTTCGCGCTTTACGTGAAAAACTTGGATTCACGCTTAAAGACGTAGAAATTGCGAGCCTTCAACTCGTTCAGAAATACCACAATCCAAAATACTGGCTACCTCAGAGCCGCCTTTGCCATATCGAGAGCAAGGGGATCTTGCCTAACATCTATCGCTTGCAGGCATTCGCACTGATTTACCGGCGACCATTGATGGAGTTGCTGGCCCTTTATGGTGTGGATCCGCAACAGTCGCAGGCGCTGCCTTCGCCACCCCGGACTCATTTGGCTAGCGATGTCGGCCTGAGTGGTTGCGATCTGCCCACAAAGATTGATCCTCTTTTTGATCACAAGAAAACCAGCTACATCCGCCGGATGATCCAGGAATGGGGGGTCCTTCCCATGAGAGCGCTACAAACCTTCCAGGATCCCAACTACACATACGGGTACGTGGGAAGCGAGGACTACACGCTCTACCCAATCATTCTTCCCGGAACATTCGTACAAATCGACCAGCATCTCACCGAAATCGAAACTGGCCCGTGGGCGTCAGACTTCGAACGGCCAATCTATTTTCTTGAGACGCACGATACCTATTTATGTGCGTGGTGCGCTGTGGTCAGCAGCAAGGAAGTTCAAGTCCAACCGCATGCGCTCTCAGGGCTGCCGGCGCGCAACTACAAGCGGCCAAGCGAAATCGAGGTCGTCGGCCAGGTTGTGGGAATCGCCACCAAGCTAAGGAGTGTCAACCGGAATGTCGAGCGAGAGCCTGCAATGACGCGAACACATATTTAAGGTGCGCATTGACGTGCTTGCCTGCATTCCTGGGAGCCAATCCCGGGCGGCCCAGCAGGTTGCGCAGCGATTGCGTCTTGCTCTCAAAGGTGTCTTCGGCGTGCATCGCGAGCTCACCTTCGAGCTCGGCGAGATCCGTCTGCAGCATGTTTTCCAGCACCATGCGGTGAGCATGTCCGAAGGCATCACAGAGCGCTTTTTCGCCGTAGTCAGCAGCCAGGCCCCAATGGCTATACACGCCCGGCTGCTGCTGCAGCGATGCCAGATAGGCAAGACGCGCCAGATTGCCGGAAACTGCGGACACCCTGCGAAACGCTTCTTCGACGGCAGTTCTTAACATAGGGAAATTACGAATTTGTAATCTGTAACCTCAAACGCAAAATTCGTCGCGGTTGTTTGGGACGACCGAACATCACTGTGCAACTTCAACCAAGGAGGAATTGCACAGTGAAAAAATTTTGCTTACTCGCCCTCGCCGTTCTGCTGATCGCTCCGCCCATCTCGCGCCAACTTTTTGACGGCCCCTTGCCACCTCCGGACTGCCCGCCATCGGGGTGTTCGATCAATTGAGGGGTTTCAAAGTAGGAATACAGATGTTACTCTGTTTCCGCCAGAATGACACTGATTTATTCCTGTTCGCTGCTTCCGATTCCGGTTCTCGCGGCTACAGCTATCGTGATGTACCGGCGGAAGCAGCACCGGCTTTATCCAGTATTCTGGGCCAACCTCATCTTTCAGTTCAGCCGGGTTACAGTTGAATGTATCGCCTATCGCACGTCATATAAGTTTTATTTCTATTCCTACTGGACTGCGAGTGCCTGCAGTGTGATCTTTAGTCTGCTGCTACTCCGAAGCATCTTCCTCACAATGCTGCGTGGATACTCACCGCTCAGCTGGTTACGGCGCTTTGGGTATGAAGCAATTCTTCTGGCCTTTTGGGGGCTGGCTCTGCTCGTGACCTATCACAACTATGGCGGGCGCACGTTTGAGCAGCTGATCTCTGACGCGGAGCAAGCAGTTAGCTTCACTGCGGTTGGCATGTTCGTCTTTGTTGTCGGGTCCTCCGTGGTATTGGGAATCCGCTGGACGTCAGCGATTTGTGGCATTGCGCTCGGGGTCGGCCTGCTTGGAACTGTCGACCTGGTGGTTTACGCAATGCGCTCTCACGGTTACTGGCTGTCAAGTGTGGCTGTAGGCTGGATTGAAACGATTACCTATAATTGCGTTGCCGCCATCTTCGCCTTTTACTTTGTGCCAAAAAGGGAAGAGATTCCGGTGCCGATATCGGTCAGGCCCGAGTTACTGCAATGGGTTAATGGGGTAAGAGGCGCGCTCTCAAAATGACATTCATTCTCTTGCTGGTCGTTTTGCTTGCGGCTGCCATCGTGGCAATCGCCAAGCTGCTTCGCGGATCGATGCAGCACCCCTCGAACTTGTCCCAGCTGCTGGATGAACTGGAGCCCTTCAATCTCGCAGGTTTTCGCCACATCGCTTCCGGGGTTGACGATCAGTATCTGAAGAAGAAACTGCCCAGCCGCGAATATCGAACTTTGAGGCGGATTCGACTTGTAGCCATCTATGCCTACTACAAATCAGCGTTCCGCAACTCTTCACTGCTGCTTTCGTATGGGCACGGGTTGTCGAAGGCAACTGACCCGGAGCTATCGGCCTTCGGTCAGCAGCTCAGCACCGCGGCCATCCAGCTCCGTCTGGTCCTGGTGCGGGGCGTTATCGGCATCTTCTTCTGCTATTTCATGCCGCTCGAAATTCCTTACTGGCGGCAGATTACAGAACGATACGATGGCATCGGCATGCACTTAAAAGCTCTCAGCGACATGCACGCGCCAGACCTCGCCGTGGCCGTCTCCAATCACTTCTCCTCCTAATTGAGGGTATTCGGCGCTTGGCCATTAACGTCTTCTTTCGGTTCAAGGAACCCGTTGCCGGCCGAAAGCTGACAGCCGAGAGCCGACCGCCTGGCGTGTTACCGGCCATTTGTGAAACGCCATTCAACCCGCTAGACTCTGTTGTTTCGCAGCGTTCGCCTGACAAAGAACGCGACGAGCCGCACCATGGTCATAACGCTGGACTCCCCACAGCAGTTGTCGATGCTGGTGATCGACGCCGACCAGCAGGTTCACGACGCCGTCCGCGACGCGCTGAGCGACATGCCCGTCCGCATCTCCGCCGCCCACGGACGCGAACAAGGCTTCGAACTAATGCGCACTCAACAGCCGCGCATCATTCTGCTGGATCCACAGGTTCCCAGTGCTCGGGACTCTGACCTGCTGGGACGCATCGTTCTGCAGGACCCGCGCTCCGAGGTCATCCTCATCAGCGAGGACTATTCGCCAGCGGCGGCGGTTGACGCCATCCTCAAAGGCGCAGCAGATTATCTGACGAAGCCGCTCTCCACTCACCATCTCCGCGCTCGCGTCGGACAAGCCATCGAGGCGGCACGAAGAAACCTGCATACTCTTGAGCTCGACTCCGAACTGCTCTCCTCCTTCAGCTTCCACGGACTCGTCGGGCGCAGCCCCGCGATGCTCGAACTCTTCAGCCGCATGAGCCGGATTGCTCCGCACTTCCGCAGCCTGCTCGTCACCGGCCCATCCGGTAGCGGCAAAGAACTTGTCGCCCGGGCGATGCACGGTCTGTCTCCGGTCAGACAAGGTCCATTGATCGTCTGCAATTGCGCGGGAATTCCCGAAGCCCTCGCCGAGAGCGAGATGTTCGGCTACGTGAAAGGGGCTTTCACCGGCGCGAACGAAACTCGCGCAGGTCTATTCGAGCATGCCCACGGAGGCACAATCTTCCTGGACGAAATTGGCGACATGCCGATGGGCATACAGGCCAAGCTTCTGCGGGTACTGCAAACCCATGAGATTCAACCGGTCGGCTCAGTCACTCCGCGCCGACTGGATATTCGAGTGATCGCCGCCACCAATCGCGACCTGCGCACCGAAGTCGGCGCAAGACGCTTCCGCGAAGACCTCTTTTACCGCCTGTCTGTTGTCGATCTGCGTCTGCCGTCGCTGCTGCAACGGAAAGAGGATCTGCCGCTGCTGCAGAAACACTTCCTCGAAAAGTACGCGAAGCAGTACGGCAAAGAAATCTCCGGAATCAGCCGACGTGGGCAAAACATGCTCTCTACCTACGGCTGGCCAGGAAACATTCGCGAGCTGGAAAACGTTATCGCAAACGCCTGCATGATGAGCGAAGGCCGGGTGCTTGACGCCAAAAACTTCCGCTTCGACCCGGTATCTCCAGCCGGCACGTCGGCGATGCCCTTCATCAGCCTGAAAGAGATGCAACGCAAACATATCCACGACGTCCTCCAAGCCGTAGAGGGCAACAAAGCAAAAGCCGCCGAGATTTTGGGCATCGGCAGATCAACCCTCTACGACATGCTGGCGGAAGAAGATGTGACTGAGAGCGGCTGAAGATGAGCCGCTGACGAAGTGGTTACACACCTGGTCTAAGCTTGCGAGGTAATCTCCGTCTGTCCGCGGATTCCGTCAACAAAAAACTATTCGTGGAACCCGTTGCTCTGAAGAAATTCACATGCCATAAGTTCCTTGACATCTGTGGCTTGAACCAATAGGGTGCGCACCGCGAGTTTAACTCGCCCAGGAGAGAACCCAGATGAAATCAGGCAACGCGATTCTCGCCATTAGCTTGATCTGTTCGGCCGGGTGTTGGGCTCAGGCAGGTTCCAGTACCAGCAGTTCCTCCCCGCAGGCGCTCAGTCCTCAGAATGCCAACAATCTTTGTCGTATTTACTTCGTAAAACCGAAGCCCGGGTCGGAGGCGCAACTCGAGCAAGGACGAAAGAAGCACATGCAGTTCCACAAGAGCCAGAACGACACCTGGACATGGGCCACGTTCTCTATTGAAACCGGCATGAATGCAGGGGTCTATGTGACCTCCACGTGCGGGCATGCGTGGAAAGATTTCGACGACTGGGAGAAGCGCATGGGCAAAGCCGACACCGCCGATGCCGCCACAAATATGTCCCCGCATGAACAGGCCAGTTGGAACGGCTTCTATGTGTATCGCTCAGACATGAGTTTAGGCGCGGCCAATCGCCCGCCCACGCCCATCACCGCTGTCACGATCTACGTACTCCATCCCGGCGCACAGACCGAATTCATGGATGCCATCAAGAAGATCAACGAGGCTCTCGGTAAACAGCCGGATTGGCCGAAGACCTCAGGCTGGCTGCAATTAGTCAATGGCGGTGAAGGACCAACCTTCGTGTGGCTCAACTCCCTCCAGAACTGGGCCGACTTCGCGCCCTTGGCAAAGTCCATGCCGGATGTTGTGAATGAAACCTACGGAAAGGACGGAGGCGCCGCCATCTTCAAGGCGATCCGAGACGCCACAGAGCACCAGCTTACCGAGTCGGCTGTGTACAGACCCGATCTGAGCTATTCGCCGGGAAGATGAACGCAAGAAAATAGAGAACGCAGACATGCTGTTGAAGGATGATAGGAAGAAACGCAAGGAATAAATCGGGACACTGAACTGCTCATTTACAAGAAATGATCGCGCAGTTCAGGCCGTCCCCTTGTGGTTCTCTCTGCGGTCGGACTACGCATCGTTTCCGTCAGCTCTACAGCCAGCATGGCCTGCGTTTCAGCCCTGCTGCCCCTGTCGCCTGTAACCTACCTCATAGTTCACTTGAGTCCAGCCAACCGGCGGGACGCTCGCCAATAGCCCACCACGACCGAGTGGTGGGCTGGATGGAATAAGGCGATTTGGAGTCCGGCTTCCAGCCGGACGATTGACAATCTGTTTTACAATGCCGTTCCCACAATGGCGCACACCTTCACCTGCCTCTATTTTCACATCGTGTTCTCCACCAAATTTCGTCGTCCAACGATTCCAACGGAACTCCGTCCGCGTCTCTGGAGCTACATGGGAGGCATCGCGCGCGAGAATCGCTTTCGCGCGTTAGCGATTGGCGGTATGTCCGAGCATGCGCACCTCTTGCTGTCGTTAAATCCGCCGATGCCCATCTGCACGGCAGTGCAGCTCATGAAAGCGGGCTCTAGCGGGTGGATGAGTGACCTGACAAACAAGGATTTCAAATGGCAGGAGGGCTACGCTGCCTTCACTGTCAGCCTCTCGAATCTCGATTCCGTCAAGCATTACGTCGATCACCAGGAAGAGCACCATCGCAAGATTGATTTCGCGACGGAATGGAAGCTTCTGTTACAGAAGCACGGCATTGCATTGCCGCCACGCGATTCGAGGTGAAACTCCGCGTCGACGCATATTCTCAACCGTCCGGCTGAAAGCCGGACTCTGATCGTTCTCTTCCGTTTTCCCACCACTCGGCCGTGGTGGGCTATTGGCGCACGTCCCGCCAATTCGGCGGGACTTGGGCCCGCGGTGGCCGAGTCTTTTCTGCCTTTCCTATGATTCCTCCAGACTGCGGATGCCGCACTCTGCGTAGTTTCGCAGGGTGTGCTTACCCCACATTTTCATGGGAAGCGGAGGCTTTTGCAGCCTCCTTCTCATTGAAAGTGCTTTAGCGCTGGCCTTACCGGCTAGCGCTTATCTCCTCATCTCCTGCATTGCCGTGGCAAATTGCTTCTTCGTTGGTGCATCCCAGTACTCGGAGAAACACCATGAAGAAGATGTACTTTGCCTGCGCATGTATCTTTGCTGGAAGCCTGTGTCTTACTGCGTCTGCCCAGTCTGATAAAGCTAAAGCTCCCAGTGGGACGGTCATCGATAAGAAACACGCTGATGGCAGCACTGAAGTGCAGCCCGATTTCAAGAAGATCCGGGTCACTCCCGATTTGGTGGAGGCGGCTCAGAATAAGCTGAACGCAGATGGCTACGCTGCCGGTACGGCGGATGGCAAGCTCGGCGCGAAGACCCGGGCAGCGATCCGGAAATATCAGCAGGACAAGAATCTCACTGTCAACGGCCAGCTCGACGAGAGCACGCTGTCGCATCTGAATGTGGGTGGAGGCAAAACTATGGCTACCGCGCCCAGCGATATCGGCCATGGAGCCAAAGCCGCCGGACACGACATAAAGGAAGGACATCCGCTGGCTGCCGCCAAAGCGTTCGGCAAAGGCTTTGGACATGCCGGGAAAGCTGTCGCCGAAGGGACGAAGTCTGGCGTAGTGGGAAGCAAAGACAAAATCTCCGGCAAGGACAAGCCCCAAAGTAAGGAGACTCCGCGTTAGACCGACCGGGAACAGCCTGATCTCGCCCCGACTTCATTGTCTCGAAAATAATCGCGCAGGTCAGGCCGTCCCGTTTGATCCGGTCAGGCCGTCCCTTTTTGATCCTGGCGTAGGGAATAATTCGCGGGAAAACCGGGGACAGGGATGAGGACGGGCCGCACGTCTAAAGGAATCTCTAGAGTCCCACAATGGAACATCATGGAGTGCAGGGGATTCTATATCTCCGAGAGCACTGTGAAGCTAGAACTCTCAAGAAGCTTCAATGACCAAGCCGCAAGTCCTTCAGTCCAGGCGGCAAGATTCCACAAAAGAATATGAGGCAAAACGCATGCAGCTGAATCCGCATCGAAGAGCTCAGGTGGCTCAAGGAATACGATGACGGTATCTCGGCTATTGAAAATAGTTGTCATCGCAGGAGCTCTCGCAACTGCGGTAAACGCAAGCGATCACGTGTTTCCCCCTGAGCAACCGGCAGCCAGTGCCGGTCTGTTCGAAGGAATCGATGCGGTCCAATCCGACGCCGGCAGCAGCGATAACTCGGGAAGCCAGTCACCGCCGGGCTTAGACCGTCGTGACCGCATCTTTTATCCCGGTGACACGGAGCGGCCAAAGCCGCTCCTGCGAAAGTTGTTCCTGAACATTGCGTTCGATCAGAAAGACATTTTCACCAGCCCCTTCCATGTAAATCGGCACGATGCCTTGGAATGGCTGGTGCCAATGGCGGCGACGGGAGCATTGATTGCGACCGATACCCATATCGCGAATGCTTTTGAAAACAGCCGCGGGCAAGTCCGTTGGGGCGGCCGGATTTCCCAAATTGGGGCGGCCTACACACTGGTTCCTATCGTCGCCGGCTCGTATGTCTATGGAGCGTGGCGGGACAGTGCGAAGGCGCGGGAAATCGGTGTTCTGGGAACGGAGTCTCTGCTCGACAGCCTGATTGTCTCCGGAGTGTTGAAAGAAGTGTTTCGGCGTAATCGTCCTGACGAGAAAAACCCCGGCGATTTTTGGGGCGGAGGAACTTCATTCCCGTCCGGGCATGCGATTCAGGTGTGGACGATCGCCTCTCTGCTGGACCATGAGTACAAGCACAATCGAATCGTCGGCATAACCGCTTACAGCCTCGCCGGAATAGTAAGCGCAGCGCGAGTTGCTGCGCAGAGACATTTTGCTTCCGATGTTGTCGCCGGTGGCAGTATGGGCTGGTTCATCGGGCGTTATGTCTATGACACGCACATGAGCCATCTCGCACACAAGCACGCGTCACTCATACCAATGATTGTCCCTCAGGTAGATCCGTTACAGCGGCGCTATGCCTTCGCCCTGGTTTTTCGCCCAGGCTTCTAAACT
>QIBA01000105.1 GCA_003225175.1 Acidobacteriota bacterium | reverse complement strand
GCAAGGAAATCGCAGGTCCAGCCATCGAGGCATACACAATCAATAAAATCGCTCTTACCCTGCGCCGGTTTTAGATAGTGCTCACGGCTCGGATAGTAGGGATAGCAGATCCCACCGTCGCCGTCGCCATTGTCAATCGCGTGCTGGCTCCAGATCTGCCCCTGGCACACGTGGATTCCCTCATCGCTTGCTAAGAGTCTTTGGTTTTGCGCGTCCATGAATCCAGCTATCAGGCTTTGTGGCCGATAGCCGCTGCCTACCATGTTTGAAATCAGTTTCAATGCTTCATTGATAGTTTGCCGAATGCTTTCGCGGGTGTTGTACATGGGCGCGAAATAACCACCCGGATTGAAGGTAATTTCGTCACGAAATCGGTCGTGATACTGCGCCAGCAGTCGTCGCACATCCTTATATTGTTGCCGCTGATCGTTGAGCGCCAGCCAGGTTAGTCCCCATGTCATTCGTCCATGAGGGCAGCCCCTGGCGAATGCGTCGCGCCTGGCACGAACCTTATCTACCGTGTTGTCCGCGGACTCGTCTTCCCCGATGGATCGATTGGGACTGACCTCGATTTGATTTACACGTACGAGAGAGATGTGCGTCACAAATCGATTTCCAGTCAGGGATAAATGCTCTTCAGGTGAAATAGACGAAGGTGTCCGAGCCGATACCACTCTGGGGAAAGCCAGAGAACTCGCCGCAGCAACGGACGTCTTTAGGAAGCTGCGGCGATCGAGTAATCCAGATCTTTCCAATCTGCACCCTCAGTTAAGAATCTCGTTTCAATTTGCGCCTTGCGTTGTGGTTTCTGCGGATTGTTTCTCGTTTTCCTGCATCTTGCGCATTTCGCGCCAACGTTTGTACTGCTCAGCTTTAGCGGGATCGGGGTCTTCGTGGTTGTTTAACCAGAAATCAAACCAATCTGCATTGAAAGTCTCAGAGTACAAACGGTTCTTGGGGTTCGTTGAGGGATGCTCGTACGGCGCGGGCAGCGTAATCAATTCAACTGGTTTGTTCTGCTGGTACAAAGTCGAATATTCTTCCCATTGGGCGAGAAGAGCGCCTGGCGCGAAACTCAAGATAAGTAGTGGGGTTTTCATTTTATCCGTATTGAAAACCGGGCTCTTCACAATCCAATTCTTGAGCCCTTCCGCGCCAAAGGGCAATCCTCCGTTTTCGTAGCGCGTCTCAAAATCACCTTTAACTTGAAGCCAAAGCATGGACTGGAGATAGCCGGAATCCACGCCGTCCAGGATCGAAGCGGCGGCAAGGCGATTTTTTCCAAATGCCATGTGCGCCAGGACCACTCTTACCGGAGAGCTAAAACCAATTGCGCCCACTTTTGTAGGGTCAATGAGGCCTTCGCCGGACAGCTTGCCTATAATGCTGTCATACGCCTTTACGCTTTCTTCATACCCTAACTCATCTACCCCTCCAATCTGCGCGACAATAATTCCTCGCGCCGCCATCGCTCGGGCTGCAAAGGGAGTTGTGAAAACTCCTGAGGTTAGAAACTGATGAGGAGTGTATCCGTGCGTCTGGATCACCAGAGGATACCGCTTTCCCGGAACGTAGTCGGGCGGGAACACCAGTCCCATCTGTTCTTCGCCCGGAAATCCGGGCACGTTTTTCAACGTGACTGTCTTTGCATCGCCTAGGTCCACTTGTTTTAACTGCGGGTTCGGATCCCAAACGGCTTGCGAGTTTCCGCTCGCTTTGTCCGTTGCCACGAGGATGGGTGGCTGATTGATGGATTCCCTCAGTTCAATCCTGACGGGAAGCGTTGCCAATCTTGGGTCCTCATCACCTCGAGAAACCTCCTTCCAAGATCCGCCGGTCCCTTCCTGAAATACAGCGATAGAAGGCCCTATGTAGGAAGGCGGCTCCATCCACAACTTGTCAAATTTCAAAACCGCAGTCTCATTGTCCTCGAAAAAACCATCTGCTAGAAAATAGCGCTTTTCTTGTAGCCCCGCTTCGACTGGCAAGAGTCCTTCGAGTCTTCCCGATTCCACGCGATACAGTGCCACGTAGGGATGCTTTTCCCTTTCTGCATTCTCCTTGGCAACGACGCTATCGAGAGGCAAGAAGACATTTGCCAACAGCAGCGATTTCCCATCGGAGGACCAGCTTGCATCGAAATCAACGCTCGGCCACCAACCGAGCTCCCCTCCTCTCGGTGCATTGAAAAGCTGCTTTTTGCTTCCGGTTTGCAGATCGAATAAATAATAAGCGGAAGTCGGTACGGGAAACTTGTACGTCCCTTTATAGATTCCCATGTCCGCGCCTTGATACTTGGCCCAGTCTGCCGGCGGATGCTCCACGCTGATTGCTCCAAGGAGATAACGGCCATCGGGAGAGAGCCGTATCTGGTCGGCCAGTTTCTCGTTGGAGTTCAATACTTGACGCGCCTTGCCCTCTGTCACAAGCCATAATCCCGCCTGAGGAAACGGCGACAAGCAGGGCAAATTGAACTCGTCGGATGGGAACAACACCTCCACAATGTTTCTCTTGCCCGTGAGCACCTTGGGCTTGTCGGTATCCTCTGGCGGAGGCGCCAGCAGTTTCGGCGCGCTGACCTTGTAAACATACGTCACTTCACTTTTCACGTCGAAGCCGCTTACGTCCTGATCTTCGGGTGTGAGGACCTTTACCTCGCGCGATCCGATTTGGACCAAATGTAGTTGATGAAATGATGTGCGCGCGCTTTTCATCGGCTGCGTGAAAACGATGCCGCTCGAGTCCGGTAACCAACGCACATTCTCCAGGAAAGGTCCCTTGGCGTCCGATGAGACGGTGACAAGAGGGATGGGCGATGGAGGAGTGCCCTGTCCAGGATGGCTCATGACCTTTTCAATCTCGGCGATGTTGAATAGCCAGATCGTGTCTTCCGGCCTATTGGTCTGAAGGTTGCCCTTTTCCGAAACGACCACGAAATAGCGCTTGTCCGGCGAGAATTTGAGCACCTCGCCGCCCGACGGGACTCCTCCACTGCCATATTGGTACACCAGCTTTAGGCCTACATCTTCGGCAGGCGTTAGCGTGTGTTTAGCTGATTCACCGAAAGCCGCACAAACAGCAGCCCCGCTCAAGCCCGCTAGAGCGACGCAGCATAAGGCGACTTTGGCATTGCCGAGAATCATTGATACTTCCTCGCCTCGAACATGATCAGAATCTGCTGGGGATTGGGTCTGAGAATACAAGCGGCGCACGAAGGATATTTTGCTCCATGCGCCTTTTCCGCTTGCCTTAAAACAGTAGCTTTAGTGCGAACTGCATCGACCGCGCCCCTCCCATTTGATAGAGCGGGCTGAGGATGCCGAGAGAATTCGCCAGCGTAGATGTTGTCTCGCCAAACGTTTGCTGACCAAGACCGGCATTGATCGTTCCAAAATTTGGGTGATTGAAAATGTTGAATGCTTCGGCTCGGAATTGCAGTTTAAGCCGTTCATGGATTGGAAACTCCCGGCGAACCGCCATGTCCATCTGCCATGCTCCGAAGCCACGAGCAAAATTCCTTGGAGCAGTAGCCGAGTGCGTTGGTAAACCGGTATTTGGATCAATGGGTACTGAAGCGAATGCGGCAGGATTGATTCCTTTCCCCCCTGGGCAACCGATCTGCGCGGGCCCTGTCGGGAGTGGACTGGCGCATTGTGCAACGTAGAGCGGTTCGCCTTGAACAATATCCACGCCCGACCACACAAATTTTCCGGTTACGGGGAGAAAGATCTGGCTACCGGTGATATTGACGGGAAAACCTGTTCTGGCGGTGAACCGATCATCGATTCCCCAGTGGTGCACAATTGCGTTCACAAGACCATTGTGACCGACATTCGGCAGATCGTAGGAGAAAGCACTTGAGAAGTTATGTCGCACGTCGAAATCGCAATTCCCGCGCTGGAATCCGATAATGAGGTTCGAAGAGCCGTAGTCAATGCAATGAGACCAAGTGTAAGAAGCCAGGGCGGTCAATCCCTGACTCAGTCTTCGCTGGAATTGAAGCTGTGCCGAGTCGTAATCCGATGTGAGGCCGTTTTCCAGGAATGTAAACAAAAGTCCTCTGCTCGAAGGAAGATATATGTTTCTTTGCAACAGTCTTGACGCATGTGAACCAACATAGGATGCGGTAAGGACTTGCGACTTACCCAGCGCTTGCTCGACGCTCGCATTCCACTGAACTGTGTACGGCAGTTGCAAATGTGGATAGAATCCATAACCTCCGAATTGGTCCGCCAACGAAGCTGGGTTGCTGATAGTTGGAAATACCGGGGTCCCTGGAAACGGTGAAGGTTGAAAGTTGTTATAGTTGAATGCACTAAAGCCCGGTCCATTGAAACTCTGAGACCCTAACTGCTGGCCGCTATCGAAGAAAACACCACCTCCTCCACGCAGGACCGTTTCCCACCCCTGTCTGTCGCGAAGCGTGTAGGCAGCCCCTATTCGAGGCGCAAAGTTGAACCAGGTGGTATGCCACAACGGTGTGCCCGGCGGCGACAACGTCCATGTCGCAGGGCCAGAACCTAGAAGCGTGTAGGGTTTCAAACCCTGGGTAACGCCTGGTGGCGGATTGACGTCCCAGCGTAGTCCTAATGAGACGTTCAACCGTTGTGACGCTCTCCACGCGTCTTCTGCATAAGCCGAAACGTTTGTGTACAGAGGGTAAGCTGGAGCGTAGGTTTGCCAGTCTACAAAATCTGCGCTATTGGCTGCGACGGAATTTTGACTGAAGTAGTTATAAGTAGCTCCCGGATTGTTCTGAATCGCAAATGGCATTAGCCTGCGATAGTCGGCGCCAAATTTGAACTGGTGGCGTCCCAAGGAGAGGCTGAGCGTGTCGACAAGGTTCCACTGCCTCTGCGCGCCCGACTCTTTGGTTTGGAGAAGAATGCCACACTGAAACGGACAAAAGTCGACTTCTGCGAGAGCATTAGGGCCAAGTCCTACCAGCTTCTGGAGGTCAATTGGTGTGCTGCCGCCGAGTTCTTCAATGACATTTCTCTCTGTCGTGTTGTTAGCACTATAGTTGATGCGGAACTCGTTACTGACGCGATTCGTCACAAGGCTGCTCACACCAGCCGTATAGGTGCGCAGGCTGTACTCTGAAATATCGCCATCCGTCGGCACTCCGCTGGAAGAAGCGCCGCCGAGTCGGAACGCCGCGCTCGAGGTTGTGTCACTAAATCGGAAGAAGAGCCTCACCCTTTCCTTCACAACATGGTCAAAACGAACGCTCGTGGAATTGATTGAATTGGGATTGGACCAAGTCGCTATGTACTCAGCCAAACCACTGGGTTTCTGGCCGGGGGTTGGTCCCGAGGAAGGGCAACTGGGATCCGTTGATGGGTCACATGGTTCAAGAAGCTCTCGACCATTCGACATTGGGAAGGCATTCATCACTTGATTCAGAGGCGCAGGTGCGCTTGCACGCGTAGTAGGATCAGGAACAGAGGATACAGTGGTTGGTTGGGGACTGGTTAGCCGGAGTCCTTCATACGAGACGAAGAAAAACGATTTGTCTTTTCCGTCATACACATGAGGAATTCGTACGGGTCCACCCAATGTGCCGCCGAAATCGTTCTGGCGAAGGACTGGCTCATTTTGACCGTAAAAGTCGTTGAACCAGTCTTGTGAGTCAAAGAAGCCGTTTCGCAGATAATCATAGACAGTACCGTGCCATCGATTCGTGCCTGACTTCGTCTCAAACGCAAACTGGCCACCGGGATTGCGGTCATACTCAGCTGAGTATGTCGAGCTTTGGACACGGAATTCCTGAAGATCGTCCACAGACACTAGCGCCTGAGTGGTTCCAAGTGCGGTGGAGGCGGGTAGAGACCCGGTAGGCCCGGAACCCAAGAGCATGTTTCCACCCGCAGCTGCCCCCACGTTTGCGCTCACACCATCTACAGTGTAGTTGTTTGACTCGGTGCGTTGGCCATTGACACTGAATTCGCCAGATAGGCCAAACCCGGCGACGAAAGCGTTCTGGGAAATCTGCGGCGTCTGCGTCACCACGCCCGGAGTAAGCAGGA
>QIBA01000104.1 GCA_003225175.1 Acidobacteriota bacterium | reverse complement strand
ATGGAATATTCCACTGGGAAGTGTAATATTATCACCATTTTGAGCTTGGTTATCATGCACCCATTGCACACTGCCTCCAGCGTAGTTGTGCCCTGTCTCGGTTCCGTCGGATGGCCAAACAGTTCCAAAAGAGTTAGATGCTGCCAAAAACGACAATCCAGTGGCGATAGAAAGAAATTTTCTCATGAGGGTTTGGAGACTTGGGCAACTGTCGGCGGCGGTGCCTACTTGCGTTCCCGGTCCTCGGTGACTGTTTGTGTCGTCATTTGATGCGGCAAGGCTGCGGTGCACCTGCAACTCGGTTCGAGCTGCGCACGCAGCTTTTAACAGACCGTTTGTGGCACTAAAAAGGGCTGCTTGCCCTTTCGCCGTGTTGTCTCCGGCGTCGGGTCCGTCTGGCGCGGGAGTGACAGTTCGCGCTTTGACCGAAGCACAAAGCAGACGAACGCAGACGGGATGGCTAAGTACGATTTCCTGGTGTGTCATGATTTCGGTTCTTTCTTTCTTTGGCCTACTTTGATTTCCTCCTGACCACCCACTTGTTTCTCAGTTCGCGCAGCGCGACGTCGTAATCGCCTCAGCGTCGTAAACGCCGTGCCATTGCGGCCGCTTGCTCGCGAATCTACTCGCAGAAGCGCCGCTCCCCGGGGCGGGATGAAGGCTGTCATTAAGACAGCTCAGTTCTGGCCGTTTTTATCTTGTTCGGAGCGGTTTGCCAAAGATGGGGTGACATGTCAAGGAAAACGTAGGACAAAGTTCTAATTTTGTTAAATAGTGACGATTAACTGCTTAAATTCTTAAGACTAAGTACTTAGGTTCTTGAATTTTGGTTGGCGTGCTGTGCGCTGGCAATATCAACAGTCCAACAAAAAACAGACAAACTTCCTACTTATGAAAAGCTTTAAACACATTGCGACACCTGTGGTGGCAGCCGCAGGACTAGCAACGCAGGCAGATGCAATACCGATCACGTACAGTTACACCCGGCGCGAACTTTACGTTTGGAACGGAACCCGCTGGATTTACCAACTATGACAACATCACTGCTAGTTTTACGGTGAACAAACCTTTGGCAGCAGACATGAATTTCGCTTTAACGTCGATCGGGGCGACCAATGCTATCATTAGCAACGGCGTCTACACGTTGCCTCTTACTGGCGACGAAAGCATTTGTAAGCACTGATGCTTCTGGAAATAATCGTTATCTGGGATGATCTTACTGGCTACGAAACAATGGGCGGAATCCCTTCCCAATCGACCCAAGCACAAGGAAGCGTGAAGCTCAGGACAGAGCCGAACGAAAAAATACTCTCGCCGCGATGCTGGCTAACGTTGCTGTACTCGGAGCAGGCCTCATGGAGGAAACGGTTGGCAAGGTTACTTGTCGCGATGCTGCATTGTAACCGGGATCGCTACGGACAAGATGCTTGCGTTAACAGGCCAGACGCCGGTTAGCACGCAAGTCGCAGTGATCCAAATGCCGACGCCTAAGCAGGACGAGGCGCGCCGTCGTGCAGATCACGCGCTGGATTAGATTACGCGCCTGCTTCACAAGCAGGAGTCATTGAGCGACGAGGAAGAACTCATGCTCAAAGCGGAGCGCCGCGTTTTGCAGATCACGCAGGACGTGGAGTAGTAACGTTCGCGTCCGGGCGCCCTCTCTTTTGCGTTGCTCACCCTGCTGCAGATTTTTGCTCGCTCGTTTTCGCGTCGGCATTACAGCTAAAGCCTCGCCCTTTTTCGTGCTGACGTTTCTGCCACAAACGGCAGCTTTCGCCTAACGAGCTTGCAGCTTTAAGCGCCGACTTGTGGCAGCATCTCGATTGCACCCCGCAACTGTTGCAACTCGCGGTGCGTGTAACGCTGATGAACTGCCCGCTCTTTGTGGCCGGTCAAGGCCATCCGCAGTTCCTCGGGCACACTGGCATTGGCAAGGATCGACGTGAATGAGTGCCGCAACGAGTGAAACGAAAGCGCGAACACCTTGCGGCGCGATTTACTGCCTTCGCTCTTCTCCCCGAATCAGGCGCTGCTCGATGTGCGGCCGCTCGAGGATCTTCCTGAAATGCTTTGATCGCGGGCTGATATTGCGCTGCGCGAGAAACGCGAACACGAAGGCCTCATCGCTCTTCGGTGCGGGCAAAGAGAGCAAGTAATCCTCAAGTGCGGGATGAATCACAGTGATGAGCTGTGCGCCGGTCTTGAGCTTATCGAAGGCAATCGTTTTGATCGGCGAGATAAGATCAATGTGTTGCCACTGCAAGTTGGCGCAATCGCCGAGCCGCGCGCCAGGGGTTTTCTGGTCGCGAGGCGCCGTCCGTGTATACAACATCAAGCCAGCGAGTCGACGAATGAGGGGCATCGGCCCCGAGCCTTGAGTTTAATGAACGGGATTGTAACGCGTTTTATTGGTCAACTGTGATCGCCATCACCGGGTGAATCTCCCAGACCGCGTAACCGGGAAGATGGGTTCTCCGGTTTGATTTGCCTTACGGAGAACAGCCGGGTGTTAGCATGCCTTTGTTGCGTCGCTGCGTAGCTGAACGTGGTAGCATCTGAGGTAGCGGCGAAGAGGCCGCAGAAGATAAACACCGCGGACATTGTAAGCATAATGTTAGAGAAGGAACGGGTTTTTCATGTGTGGATGGAAGCTGAATTTCTTACGCTGAACCGCCGGCCTCACGACCGACGTCCGCGAAAACGCTTCCACCCATGGCGATAACCGATCGCCCCTTGAAGCCGATGCTGAAAGCCTCGCGAACACTCAAGGTGTCGCGTCGGCGGAGAAGCATAGGTTTCACAAAAAACTTGGTGACCTGCCAAGTGATGCGCTCGTTGAAGTAGAGCAGGGGTTGAAGTACGCCTTGGGCTTGTGAACGTGCGCTGCCCGTTCTCAATTCACTGTGCCCGAATTTGAATCCTCAGCCCTGCTTTTTGATAAACGCCTTCGTGCGATTTCCCGCTGAAAATCGGCGGCGGCCGTTCTGGATGACCTAATTCGCCATGCGCTTAAAGTCCGCCCGCGCAAAGATCATCGCGGAGTCGACCTGCTTTCCGATGCGCTGCCGTTCGGTCGGCTGTCGTGACGCGAACGAAACGCGATCAGCAATGCAGTTGACTGCGCAAAGCACAGCTCACATGATGCTGTGATTCGCGTTTATGATGCGGCTGGCAACGTGATTGAAATGTACGAGCACGCGGGCGATTTTCAAAGTTCGCTCTAGGCTAACGTCCGCGAATGCAATCTCCGGATGCTCAGAGATACTGCTCGATGATGGCGGAAATTAAGACTCGCCATCGACTTGTCAAAGTAGTTGGCGAAGGTCACGTTTTGGCTTTTCCGCAAGCTGCGAGAGTAGAGTTCGTTTATCTCCAATTCAGAAAAATCCTTGAATTGATCGCGATGGGATCGCTCTTGGCAAATTCTAAGGCACTTGCTCAGGTGCAATCCAAGATCCAGCGTTATTGGAATGCAAAGGATCTTTTGAAGGACATTCAGGCCATAAACCCAGATTTCTATCCCAGACCCATCGTTCAGAAACCGAGTCAGCGGCCCGGTGTCAAGATGGACTGGTTAGATAGGTCAGACGACTATCTCACGAAAGATCGGTTCGTGACCCTTTACGATAAGTTCGGTGGCATCCTTCACGCTAGAAATCCTTTCGCGCGTGAGCAAGATTATTCAAGGCTAGAGAAAACTGCCCCGAATTGGTACCTGTGGATCCAAAATGTTTTGAATGCCCACACTATTCGTCTTGTCGGTGACCCAAATATTTGGCTGATGCAGATGGGCAGCGATTCCAAGCCACCAACGTACACTTTGTTTGCCCCCACTGCGCTACCCAAGCCAAATCGCTAGTGGCTGCTTGATAGTTGATTAAAAGAAAATTGCAGATACCGATCACAATGTCAGAAAAATCGGTACCCACCATGCCCTGCTCGTCCAATATTTTTACGATCAGCTCGTGCATTTCGAGGCGGTCAACCGTGCGAAGCGAGCGGCTGTAAATGATCTTCGCGCACGGCCTACGCTTCGGGCCAGTGAAGTCGTAGGTTAGTTCGAGAAGCATTGTGGACCCAGATGCTCGAACACAAGGGCCGTCTCAAAGAGCGATAAATGTTATGGGGAAGGACTCGTTGCCGTAATGCCTTTCGGCGGACGTGGGCTCATTTCTGTGGTCGGGGTCGCACTCGGGAGCACAGGGTTTCGCTCGCATGCTGCGAGCATTCCGGCGGTCACAACAATCCAAAGGTATTTAGTCATAGCGTTACAATGGGCGATAATTCCCGCTGCCGCCTCGCACCGTTAAGATAGTAGTGCTGCGGCACGCAATTTGAATCGCTTGCAACAGTCGTTGCGGTTTGTCTAATTTTGCAGACCGTCCAGCGTATCGCTGCTCACTTCTCGCGAGCTATACGCCGAATTGCATTGGCAACGCACTGCCAATCGTTCCATTTACATTTCGTAATCAGTGGGTCTAGCGCTTCGCGGACTTTCTTCTCACCGAATTTGGCAACGAGTTGTTTAAGCTGCCGCTCAACGTCAGCAGTAATCGCTGCCTGAAAGTCCAGCGGAAATCTCTCGGACGCCCGGCGAACATTTATCTTTTTTGTGCGAGTACGCTTCGAGCCTGTTACGATGCGAGGGCCGCGTGATCGATTTCGCACAGTTCTGGGGTTAGCCATTCATATTCAATAACGCTTCTCATCGTCATCACGGCTTGCTCAACATGCCACCGATCAGAAACTGAGGTTCGAATGCAAAGTATGCGACGAACCAGCAGGCGCCGTTGATTGAGCCGCACAAAGGCGACAAACGATCTGTGCGCCGGAACCAAAAAGAACAGTTCATGACCGAAGTAAGCGCTGGACGGTCGTTAGCTATAGATCGACCTCACAAAGCGAAAAACGAAGCCAGCGCGAGCCGTGGCGATTGCAAAGGTAAGCGTTCTAAACCGATCAGTTCGCGCCTTCCCCAGGGCTACAAAGGTCATCTTACATAACAGGTCTAAATTCTGTGCTTTTGCATCGAGGGCATCTCCCCGCGATTTCCAATGGAACAGCTTTTGTGAAATTTTTTGTAGTACCGGCACGCTTTACATTTCCAGCGCACGGAACATTGCTCCTGGGATTGCTCTCTTTGGTGAAGCGCATTCAGCGCCATATTTCGAATTGCTTCGAGGGCTGCTTTCAGCGTTTTAATCGTCGGGTCCATAATTTCAATTCCATCTGCTGAGGTTTGCGAGTCAGCTTGCGCGACATGCGCGTCCAAAGACGAAACAGAGCTTTTATAGTACGGAGGAGTGGGTGGAACTCTGCGAGTTTTTGAACGACTGGATGAAATCCAAAGCTACGTTACCCCAAATCGAATATTTAAACGGGCTACAACGACAGCATGGGATTACCGATGCTGTACCAATGGATATATCTCGCCGTGATATAAGCGCGCGCATAACTGCACTTGTGTCACCAAAAGAGGCGTAGGCTAACCGCCTGCCTGAAAAAACCGTACGAAGAATTCTTTTCCGGACCGGATTTATCTCCTAGGCACACGTCTTCCGCTCGATTCGCTTAGCTTCTCGTTCCAACGGGCTAAACGGATAACCACTATTTAAGAAACGGCTGGAACCTTACTGTGCTGTGTGCGCCAGTTCATGGGCAACCAATCTGCGCTCGCCCAAGACTCAGACTCACTGAAAATCCCATAGCGGAGAGTCAGCCCCGTTGACGACGAATCGCCGCCTGTAGTTCTAAATATCGAGTGAGTAGGTCCTGGGTATGCACAATAAAGCGTCCCGCGTCCTCACGCTCTGCGGCCACAACCCAAAATTGTCGCCGCTTGCGATCCGTACTTGAGATACAGCCGCAATTCCGTCCAGCGTTGCGGAGATTTTTCGATGATGATTTGCCAACACTTCATTGTAGAGTGGGAATGTCGATCTTATCCCCGGCAACATTCGACGGGTTAATTGTCTTGGATGCGATCCGGATGATTGTCATTGCGATCAGGGGATTGCCCACTTCGAAAGCCATCGGCTTCTGGCGACCTTGAACCGAAACCACAACTGCAGTGAGGTTTGGATCCACCGAAATTACTTTATCAAGCGGGAAAGCTCTTTCTCTTTCGTGCCGACAAATACCACCCGTTTGTTTGTGATGCTCAGGCACCCGGTATCCAGTTTCGCCCATTGCTGTGTGCTTAACGACCGGCCACTCGTCCCGCCGAAATAAACGCCTTTGGCAACAAGAAGTCACGGCCCGTTTGGGGGTTATGACGATTGCATAGTGGCGAGTTGGTCCAAAAACTGTTCGCCTGGTTCTCGCAAAGCCGCGCCCGGGCCTCGGTCAGAATCGAAGAACGATTCCGCTTCCTAAATGCCGAACTATTCGGCACAATCGCGCAGTGAAGCTTTCAAATCACTTTCCCCTCCTGCGGGAAGGGCAGGAAATAAGATTGCAAGATGCAGTCTAATTATAGTTAGGCGCCTTTGAATCTCGACCGCCAAGACAAGTAAAGCCATGTGGAAGATAATCATTAATCTGTTTGAAAAGTGGTGGAGAGACAAGCCACGGAAGGAGACGTAGTTCGCGCGGTAGTCAGACTTCGCGACGCGATGCAAGCGTGC
>QIBA01000103.1 GCA_003225175.1 Acidobacteriota bacterium | reverse complement strand
TAATTTACATAATTTACATAATAAATAGTCAAAATTTAGTAAGCAAAAGAGACAAAGAAAATATACAATAATTACCTTCATCATCTTCACTCTCTGATAATTGAAGTAGACCAGTGATACTGTCTTGATATCGTTGATGTTTATTTTTGGTAGAATTTGAATTGGTGGATAAGGATCGTTTTTTACCATTAGTTTTTTTAGCTGGTTTACTTGTAGATGTTGCTGTTTTTATTTCGTAGTTGTCTCCATAAGTCTTATTAGACTTATCAAGAATTGAGCTGTAATCCAATCTAAAACGTTCATTTCCGCATTGCAATCTTTCCGGTAGTTCCGAAGTGAAATCATCAGGCGTATCATCGACCGTTGGTTCCGAATCATCATCAGGAACAGTAATGACTCCAGGACTTGACTTGCTGCTATTACCTAATTACAATATACATAGAATAAATGTTAAGCTTTAAATAAATAAATAAAAATCAATAAATATTAAATTTAATAACAATTCGTTACCAATTGTAACTTCTTTTTCTTGGTTCGGAGTATCAGGAGTTTCCGGAGTATCGGGTTCTTTCTTCTTACCTCGACTACCTGTTAAATAAATGTCAAATGCCGATCAGAACATATAGCGAATTCAATTTTAAAGACTAATGATAAAGAGTTTTTGTTACCTGCTTTAGCTTTAATCGTAGTACTTACAGCAGGCTGATTTGTTTTGCCACAGCCACGACTACGACCACGACCACTACCACCTCTTCCACGACCACTACCACCTCTTCCGCGACCACTACCACCTCTTCCACGACCACTACCACCACTTCCACAAGCTTCTTATTACAATAAAAGTCAATAAAAATCGCAACAGAACGATTGAAATTCTAATTTATAATACTCACTTGCGATTTCATTTTTGTTAGTTTTGCTAGTTTCAGTAGATTTTCGAGTTTTTTGCGTTCTTGCCATTTTGAATAAATACTAAATACTTCAATGAAAATGTTTTGTGATAATAAAGAAAAAAAATAAAGTGAAAAAGAAGCAAAGTGGGAAAGGTTGTCCTTTATATTGTTCGATTTAAAAAAGTCTCTTTTATTATAAACAGTGATAAGCTTTTAGATCTAATAAATACATCAATAAATAGACTTTTATACCGGTATATATTTAGACTTTGAAATCGTTAATAATAGAACGTGAACAACACTGCCTAATAAAGCTATTTATATATATATATGATGCAAGAACGTTTTTCCGATTTTTCATATATCACTTCAACTGATTATAAGGCTTCGCCTTTGTTATTGTTAAATGAGCTTAATATGTATTAGTCCCTTAAAATAAACTCTTATAATACCAAATATAGTAATGCCCTTATTGTTAATAATGTAACACTGATTGATTAAAATTGTTAACAATGCTAAATAAGACTTAAATATAACGAAACTAATAGATAAATAGATAAGTCTATATATAGCGAAACTTGTTTATTTTTATTTCTTTAAATTTTACTAACGAAACTAATAGATAAATAGATAAATAGATAAAGTCTATATTTAGAGAAACTTGTATATTTTTATTTCTTTAGCTTTATATTTAAACTTTGTACAATTGAACGACATTTTACAATAAATAAAACATAACGATATTTAGCAATAAATAAACTTTCTTTCTTTATTTTTCTTTGTAGTACTATTTAAACTTGTAGTATATAAATTTTATATATATAACAATAAATAATAAACTTTGCCATTCTTTGTAAACTTGGAAAATGCGTAGAAGTCGTCTTTCATTAACTAAACCATTCTCTTTGCGCGAAAGTGCAAACTTTTCTGGCCGTAATATCCTTCAAAGGTATAAACAGATTGGCTCGTGTAAGTAATGTATTAGGTATATGGACAGGCTCTATAGTCTGAATCTTCGATATTACATTCTAATGCTTATACTGTTTCTAAATGTTAACAATCAAGATGAAACAGAAGTCGACGACGACGATAACGGCGAAGATGACAACGAAGAATATGATGACGACAATAACGGAGAAGACAATAACGAAAAAGATGATGACGACAATAACGGCGAAGATGATGATGACAATGATAGAGAAGTCGATGACGGTGAAGTTGATAACGACAATAACGACAATAACGGAGAAGGTGACAACGAAGAATATGATGATGATAATAACGAAGAACATGATGGTGATGATGATAGCAGCGAAGATGATGATGACAATAACGGAGAAGATGATAACGATATCTACAACGAAGAAAACGTTTATTATGATGATGATGATGACAATGTGGATGAGGATGAAATGGAAGAAGATTACGATTTTGGAGAGGATGATGATAGTATTGTTGATGATAGTAATAACGTAATGTTTAAATGTATTCATTTGTTCGCTTCTACTGTATAGTACCATCCTAGATGCCGTATTTTAATAAACGCATTTTCCATTTGTAATAAAGCATGAAGATACGATAGTTGATTCATCATTAGGTAGCGACCATATGTCGAAAATAAATGGAAGTTTTGCACCTTACTTCGAAAATGCGACTACGACATTGTTATTTTGTTGGATACAGAAACACAATATATGTAAGTTCAATTTTATTTATAACGATATAGCGAAACGAATGCATTTAATGATCTACACTTAAATAATGATCTACGTCAATATATAGCAACGAACGCATACAATGATTTAGTAGGCATATTACAACATCCCGAGTTTGATGTAAAAGATGTTGTAAAGAATATAAGAAGGTTCCGGCAATGGAGAAATTGATTGCCATTAATGCCTATAAGGACGCGCTCTATCAAAATAGATCCAAAGAAGGCTCCGTTTACGTCTAAAGGAACAAAACCTTGTTACTATCTATCAATTCATGATATTATTCAGAACATATTAAATAATCCGTCACTATATGACAAGTTGTACTTCGGACCAGGAATAGAAGCCGAGGAAAAAAGGGAATATTGGCATGGGGATCTCTGGGCCGAATCACCGTTCTTTGGCCAAGATAAAATAAATATCAACGGAGGTAATTTGGTTTATTGCTGCAATTAACGAATATATGTATATAATTTATTCTATATTTATTTGTACTTAGTAATTTATCGTCCAAGCGAATTTGTTATATATAAAGAAAACAGCAATCGAAGATTTGGACGAATAAGATCGATCGTATCCGTAAATGACGAACTTCGGATAAAAATACAACGGATATATACTTATAATGAATTACCGAACAATTTTCATAGCAATGCTCGATCGATTTCAAGCGAAACGCAATTGTGGTTGGTAGACCAACACTTGGAAGAGGGCAGTATTATCGCAAACACTAATGAGATAACTAAAAAGATTGATGTTACAATTGTTCGTGATTCAACAATTATTACTGACGGCATTTTTATTAAAAACATTTTATACAAAAACAATGGTTATTGGAAATTACGAGATGCAACACTAGACTATATGCATCCATGTGAATATTCTATTCTAAATTCACCACCACCACCACAATATAGCAATCTCCGAGTTTTAAAGATATTTATCGATATCTATTATGACGACTTCGGTACCTATTGAAACGTGTACCATTCGTTAGGTGGAGTTTATATTCAAGTAGGGAACATGTCATTCGATATGAGGCAACATCTTCGTAATCATTTCGTCTTGGGCTTTGTTCCTTTTGGCGGTCATTTCGAAGAATTTATTCGTCCTTTTATTAGGGACATGAAACTATTAGAAAAAGGCGTATTAATGAATGTGCAAGGAATAGATTGTTGGATCGTAGCTGGTCTTGGATGTGTAACCGCAGACCTGCCTCAAGGGAATGATCTAACAGATTTCCCGCTACCACCACATTACTAATACACAATTCAAAGATATATTCACAGCTCAAACCCTAAAGTAACGAAGTGACATTTTGAAAGAATATGGCCTGCGTACCACTTTACCAATACTCGATCGGCTTCAACGAGAACGTCACCTGCAGTCACCGCAAGATATTTACCACCTAATAGCTGGCAAGACGTTAAAACTTCTTAAATTGACGATTGCTATGCTATCTCCAGAAGGCGAACGAAATTTTCTTAGAGAGTGGAAATCGTTCGAATATCCCCCCCAATGGTCGAAACTCCCAAACCCAATCAGTCATCTCGATAGTTTCATGATGTCAGACCGCATTCGATTAGGCATGGTAATGCCGTTTATACTAAATAGAACCTTATCCGTTAATTGTTTGAGACCACAAGAATTGGTGAAACTACAAGAAGGAACAAACCTGAATCGCAATCAAGTGATTAATGCAATTATTAAATGCTGGGCAATTGTGGCCAAATGCTCTTGCTTAGCATTTAAGATTTCGTTAACAAATGACGACTTTGTAGATCTTGAAAAGTATTTGAAAATGGAACGAAGAGCATTGATTGAGGTAAGACTATATATGCATTAGTTATATGAATTATTTATATTGACATAATCGAAATGTCTTTTAAATGAGCTCGGAATGGATTGGCAGACCGGAGCAGGAACTCCGGAAGTGACAGAAGTGATTCGGAAACTAAACTAATACTATTTTGTAGCAGGTTTCTCTGAACCTGATTTTGCTAACTGTATTATATTAAATGCAGTTATTCGATGATTTTGTTGGCCTTCCTAACCTTCACGCCAGTTTTCATTTATTGCGACATGCAAGAACTTTCAGAACTCTTGCGAATACCGAAGTCGGAACAAAAGAGATGGTCCATCGTATCTTTAAAAATATGGTTTCTCGTACCAATTGCAAAAACATCAAATTTGACTTATTAAAACGTTATACGACGCTGCAATCCATTCGGCATCTTGCAGATGGTGGAATCGATCCTCGAAACTTACAACCTAGCATTGATTTTATGAATATATCCCAAGATTTTAATCATTTGTTCAAAGATTGGTTTATTATGGAAAGTTCAACGACGGATAATGAAGAAGTGGAAGGTAATTGATACATTTATTTATTCTAAATAGTAAAAGTGACTACATGCTAACATTTTTTTAATAGTCTGTTCACAGTCTAATCAATTTCGAAATATAATGCTAAGAAAGCCAGTGTCAGTTCATAACACGAATATTGTCATTGATACAACGTTTCGAACTGACTTATCTCTTGCATACGAAAGTTTTGGATATCATGCATCACTAATCAACAAACCTTGTAACTTTTATAAAAGCGCATCTTATATTAGCGACGAAATTCAATGCCATTTGAATATAGACGATGTGGTGACGATTCAAGTGGCCGATTATGGTGAAAGCTACGCAGTTATCAAAGGTATTTTCAAGCACAAGAGCAACGATGGATATTTCTTTTCGTTTATCTACGTTGATTGGTTTGAAAGTACCTTCAAGAATCATGACAAATTGGATTGTCCAATCTTTGTCCTTCGTCATGATAATCTTTATCGCAGGATTTTTCCGTTAACGGTCGTAGATAAAGTTCGAAAGGTGCATTTCGTACACGATTGTAATGCAAGATGCAAGGACAATCATAATTTGGAAAATAAGCGTTATTTTAAAAATGACTTCTTTTTTAAAGCGATTTAAATATAGGTAATATAACAATAAGTCTTTTTATTTTGCTTTTATCGTTTCTTACTTATACTATATTTATTTTCTTTTTTTTTGTCCGGAAGGCAAGCATTAAAACAGCAACATCTACCTACAAAATCAAAGACGAAAGCCTTTATCTGGTTCTTCGCGAACGATCCATTGAACACGATTTTCGCACCTTCGGACTGGATTACATAATCTTTAATAGAATAGCATATAATATATACATATTGATTATTTATTATACATTAATTTACTATATGTTTAATGCAAAGATTACATAGATTTATTACACATTTACTACAAATTTATTATATAAATACTTTAAATTATTTACATGATTACTTTAAGCTTACTTTAAATAATTTATATGTTTACTTTAAATAATTTGTATAACACTTTAAATAATTTATATGTTTACTTTATAAAAATGCTGCATTTTTTGTATAGTTTCTTTATTGCTTCTATGTTACTTCTCTACATTTTATATTCTATTACTATTTTAAATACATATCGCCATGTTGAATTTAACTCAAAATAGCAATACGCCTACTACATTAAGT
>QIBA01000102.1 GCA_003225175.1 Acidobacteriota bacterium | reverse complement strand
TTGGCTTCGTCGATGCCGGGAATGTGTCCGGCTGGAACCCACCACAGCGCCAGATACGTTCCGGCGAACTTCGCGAACCACTCGTGCCGCTGCCGCAGCAGTTCGGAGTGCACGGTGCGATACACGTAATCCCGCAACGCTTCGACACTTTCCCATACCGACATATTCATGAGAATGCGATCGTCGTCGTAGGGACGGAAGTAGGTCGCGTTGCCCTCGGAGGTTTGCAGCCGCCACACGAATCCCGGAGCGCGATCGGCAAGCGCATTGAGTTCGTCGAGGCGCGAGACGAAGCCCGCCATCTGAGGATCGTCTAGAGGAGCAACAATTCGACCTATGTTGATTTGCGCAACGTGATATTGCGGCATCGGCGTTCCCCCGCTAGAAAAACGATGCGGCGATTATAAGGAAGCGCTCGGGAATCGGGGCTGGTTTGCAATCAATCGGCGACGAATCTTGGGACAAGGGAACAGCTTACAGGGGACAGGGGACAAAACCCAGCTGCTGTAGTGGGCAGTGATCAATCATCGGGTGATCGGTGGTCGGGCCATCGTGTGGAAGTGAACAGTCAAAGGCAAAACAGAACAGCAACAGCAAACACAAGATCCTTCGACTCCGGTCTCCCGCGCCCGTCCCATCGAGCGCAACAGCGGCGCTCGGCGGGTCCCCGGGAAACGCGTTCGAGAGCGACTGGTCGGGCGGAGCCTCCGGTTCTCTTTTCGTGACAGCGAGCACGTCCGTGAGGACGTTTTGAGGATATACTTCCGCTCAAATCTGCACGTATAGACGGCCGCCTCGTCAGAGGAGGTACGAGATGAAATGGAACTGTGTCCTGCCGGCTTGTGTTCTCTGGGCGGCCTGTTTGTCCTGGGCGCAGAGCGCTCCTGCGCCTGCTCCGGCCAAGGTCAAATACGATGAGGCGTCGCGCATCAAGATTAGCGGCGTGGTGGACGACATCCAGCAGCGGAGCCTCGGTGGCACCTGCAAAGCTCCCGGGGTGTTTGTCACCGTCAAGGCGAATGAAAAAACCTTTGAGCTTCGCGTCGGACCAAAATGGTTCATCGACGCCCTGACCTGGACGTTCACGAAAGGCGACAAGCTGGAGATCACGGGCTGGAAGGTGGACAAAGAAGGCAGCAACGAGGTGGTAGTCCGCAAGATTAATCGCGCAGAATGGAGCCTTGAACCGCGAGACGATACCGGCGCTGCCAATTGGCTGTGGATGCCCGCTCCGAAGGACTCGGGCAAGTGCATCTAACAGACAAAGCCCGCTTCCGCTAGCTCTGAAGAAAGTGAATGGCGAGATCTGTGGAAGGAAGGACCGAAATGGGAAAGGCCGGGCCACCCGTCCCGCGGAAAATGCCGTGGAAAAGGTTTAGGGAAGGGCACGACTTCAGTCGTGCCGTCACTGACAGTTTCGCTTCGGCTTTAGGGCTACGAAGCTGCTTGCTTGAGTGCCGTTTCGGCACGGCAGAGGATAGCCCAGGGTGGACCGTTGTTGGGAGTCCTGGGTTCACGGTAGACATGGATGTACGTCCGCTCTGCCGAAGGCTCGCGCGCAGCCATAGCGGAGCGCCAGAAGAAATTCATTTGTTTTGTGGCTCCGACCTTCGGTCTCCGCGAGGGCCTGCGGCAGCGAGGACTGGGACTGTTCCTCGTCTTACCCAGCATCCCGCGAGTCCGCCGACCGCGAACATCCGCGGTCGCCGTGCTCGCTCCACCCTGGGCTACTCTTATGCCGTGCCTACGGCACTCTCTTTCGCTCGCGGATGGAACATTTTGGGCGGCGGTGCGAGAACGCTGTCGATAATTCCTGTTTGTGACTCTCGTCGAGGTTGAGGGCTAAGTGATTTGCGGCTCTCGAGCTCCACGCTTATTAAGCGACTTCTGCTGGGCTGTCGTAATCCCTAAGCCGCGGAAAGGCTTTCTGAACATCGGCCCACGCCAGACGCATCGCGTCCTTGTCGGTTTTGCCAATGTAACGGTAGAAGTCCATCGCCTTCTCTCTCGCCTGTTCCTCTTCCGCCGTGAGCTGCACTGGCCTCTTCTTCATATTCTCAATACTCATCGGGCTCCCATCCATGCGCATGAAGCAGTCTCAATGTTACGCCGATTGGCGCATCGAGTGGTTCACAGCGAGTTTGCGCAGCGAGCACCGGAATGCAAACGCAAGCAGGCTGTGCCAGCCACGTCGCAAAAAAAAGGGACGCCGTTAGGCGTCCCTAATGGAGCTACTCGGCCGATTACTTGCAGTGCGGCTTCTGAACTTTAGTGGGAGAAGTCAGAATGCCTTCATTCGGATAGCTATAAGCATGATCGATTGCATCCGACGAGCCTTCCTGGAACCACTGCAACAACGCCTCATTCTGAGGATGGAACGTGAACAGTGATGTCGTCATGTTCACAGTTACGGGCAGAGTGACTGGATACGTGGCGTTGGGCAACCCTTCCACTACGTCTCCGTCTTCGAGATCGTTCTGGCAGTTCCCGTTCGGGGACAACCACCACGGGGTCAGGTTGCGAACACCATCACTCACCACGAACGGGTCGTTGAACGATTCGGCAATTTCGTGGCTATGAGCGGTGATGTCGGTGAAACCAGCCCCAAACAGTCCGGGCGAAATCCAGCTGGAGTAGTTGGCAATGTAGCGCTTCTCTACATTTCCGTTGCTGTCATCTCCGGGCTCGAAGTCATAGGTGTGGAAACCGAGGATGCAGCACTGCCCGCGAACATTCGGGTTTCCAAGGAACGTGTTGGGAAACAGGAACGTAGAGATGTCCTTAGTAGTAACTTCACCCGCGTTCTCAGCCGCGCCGACCGGGGTTGTGGTATCGCTTGCAACCGCGGGGAACAGCTTGTTCACGAACAGGTTCGGATCGACAACGAACACATAGGCAAGATTGCCATCCGTGTCGAGTCCGAACAGATAGGTGCCGCGGATCAGCGTCATCACGCGAGTGGTCTTTACGCTCGGGACGAGGATCGTATGCCAATCATCCTTCGCTTTGCTGTAGTACTCCGCGCGCTGCACGGCGTCGGTGAACTGAGTGGGAATGGAACTGCTCGAATACATTGAGTTCTGAAATACTGGAGAAGCTAAAACGTAAGGAACGAAAGGCGCAGCTGCAAGGTAGAGACGCTTGCCGTTCAAGACGCGTGGAGTGCCATCGAAGTTGCGAAGGTCGATGTCAACCGGAACGACTGGAGCATTGATGTAGGTGGTGCCGTGATTGTTCGGTGGATTCCCCACCATATTTGTGTACCAGAGACTGTTGAAAACACCATCCGGGGTGCCGTTGTCCAGGTATCCCGGCGCGAAATAATGGTCGTTCCAGTTCAGCAACGAGTCGATGCTGGGCACACCCTGACGTGCGTGCGCCTGGCCATTCCGTAAATGTGCGTGTGGGGCGATCTTGGTGAACTTGCCATTGGAGCCGTTATCCAGCAGGCTGCCGGAAAGGGCAATCTGGTCGTTTTGCAATTGGGCGAAGCCGGTGGCGGCAACAAGTGCGCAGGCAGACAGAAGCAGCATGCGCAGGATTTTCTGCGTAGTGGTCATTTGAAGAGAAACTCCGGGAAGTGTTAGGTTTTTTGGGGGGGGGTTACTTATGTAACAACAACTATACACCGGAGCGA
>QIBA01000101.1:446-3133 GCA_003225175.1 Acidobacteriota bacterium | reverse complement strand
CACCTATCTAAAAGTCCAGTTTTGCTTTTTTGTCAAGTCCAAAGCCGGCATTTCGCGATCTTGCAAAGTCCAAGCCATAATGCCTACAAAAAGAAGAAAAAGAAACGTTAGAAATGTTTCTATTCAAAAAAAATAAATTTTAAAATAAAAAAAAACTTACTAGAAAGTCCGGTTTGATTCTGTCCAGTTGTAATTCCTAAAAAAAAAGAGGAAAGAAGCGTTGTAAAGTATAAAGTTTTTATTTTTAAAAAAAATAAATTAAACAAAATACCTACCAAAAAGTTCAGTTTCATCATGATCAAACCGATCCTAGTTACCTACAAAAAAATATTTAACAAAAAAATGCATCGCGTCATCACCAATCAGATCTTAAAAAGAATGAAACGATTGGTCAGTTGTTTCAATATCGTTGTGACGTGTTACGTTAATTTTTTTTAAAAAAAATCTCTTACGATCACATACATTTTTCAATTATTAAAATGAGTGAGAATCTAAATCAAGAAGTAAGAACATTTAGTAAAGTTTGGAAACATTTTGATTTGGTATCAGATGGCAAAAAAGCAAAATGTCATTATTGTGGGTAAGTATAAGTATTTTTATTAATAACATCAAATTATTCTAGTTATCATAAATAAAATATATTATTTACTTCAATTTAAACACAAAGAAAGGTGTATAAGCGTACTGGTGGCAATACTACAACTCTTCATAATCATTTAAAAGGAAAACATCTTGACAAACTAGATGATGGCACTTACAGTGAGACAGAAATAAATAGAAATAGAGGAACTATAGGAACTATGGATAGATTTGTTGTAAATGCTATACCAGTAAGTTTTGAATTTTTTTTTATATTATTTTTATTTATTTAAGGTTCTATTATTAATTAATTAAAATTTTTTTAGCAATTTACTCAATCATCTTTTCGTGAATTTCTTACAAAATGGATTGTTTGTGATGACTAACCCTTTACTGTTGTAGAAGGTGAACCCCTTCGAAGATTGTTTCATTTACTTAGAACTGATGCTACACCACCATCAGCAGATACAATCAAGTCAAATATAATGGAATCTTATAAACAAGAAAAAACAAAAATACAAAATACCTTACAAGTATTATCATTTTATTTTTATCTATATTTTATTAATATCATCATTATTATTAATTTATTTGTTTAATTTGTTATTATTATTTAATTTAATTTAGAATGTGCCTGGTAAGATTTCATTTACATTAGATGCTTGGACCTCACCAAATTGTATTCCATTTCTTGGAATAACAGCTCATTGGATCTCAAAGGAGTGGAAATTAAAGGAAATTTTAGTAGATTTTCACAAGTTATTGGGATCTCACTCTGGTGAAAATTTAGCTGATGCATTTGTAAAATCCTGTAAAGAATTTAATATATTTTCAAAGGTATTTATAATAATATTATTTTTACAAACTTTTTTTTATAATATTAGCTTACATTATTTTTATTTTATTAGATCATGGCATGTACTACTGATAGTGCATCTAATAATGACACTTTAATGGATTCATTGGAATTCATCTGTAAAGATCAAAATATTAATTTTACCAAAAAAAATCATCATATTAGATGTTTAGCACATGTTATTAATCTTGCTGCACAGGATGCACTTACTACTTTAAAGGTTGGATATTCTGAAAATGAAAATGAAGTTTTTAATCAAAATAATTCAAATGGTGTAATTCCAAAGGTAAATTAGAATTTACTGTATATATTATGTAATTTTGAATTAAATATTTAAATTAATTATTATTTATTAATATTTTTACTTTATATTATAGCTTCGTAAGCTTGTTGTCAAAATACGTTCTTCTCCACAACGACGAGAAAAATTTTTTCGTCAATGTGAAGTTGCAGGACTTTCCAATAATGAACTGGTACTTGATGTGAAGACACATTGGAATTCCACCTTTTCTATGATTGAAAGAAGTTTAAAATTACGTGAGGTTAGTATAAATTTATTTTAAATAAGGTTTATTATAATAATAATTTATTTAATGATTATTTTTAGGCATTAGATAATACTGGAATGGGAGAACAGGATTTACGTCAATGGGTACTATTAGATAATGAATGGAATTTACTTATTCAAATAAAAAGTTTGTTGCATGTAAGAATATTATTTATATAATCATTTTATTAATTATTTTGTTTTTTTTTATAATTAACCAATAATTACATATATATATATTAAATATTAATAATATGCAGATATTCAATCATGCAACAAATCACATTTCACATAATAAGTTTCCAACTCTAGAAAATTCTGTTCCAGTATACAACTGGCTTATAGATGAGATTGAAAAATTTCAAGAAATTAGAACTATAAAAAAAGAAGTAAAAGAAGCTGCTTTACAAGCAATGGCAAAGCTTAAAAAATATTATTCCAACACTGATGCATTACCTTATACTGTTGCTACCAGTATGTTATTATTTTGTTTATATTGATTTTATTTTTTATATTTTACTAATTTTTTTTTTTAGTTCTTGATCTAAGGCTTAAACTTCAATATTATAAAGATCACAACTGGGAAATTGAATTCATTGATATTGCTTTAGAAGATATAGAATCTTTGTATAAATCTAATTATGCACCAGCAGAAAGTGTACAAGATTCAGTTGAAGATTCTAGTAATGATCTTCTTAACCATAT
>QIBA01000101.1:0-360 GCA_003225175.1 Acidobacteriota bacterium | reverse complement strand
TATTAACAAATTTTATTTCTTTCTTAATTCTTAGATTAATGAATTACAATATCCACATTTAGCAAAAATGGCACATGATTTTTTGGCCATCCCTGGTAAATATACTTTTTTATTATTTATTAATCTTTATTTTTTAAAAACATTTATCAATTTATATGTATCTTTACTCTTTAGCTACAAGTGTACCAGTTGAAAGAGTATTTTCAGGTAGTACAGATCTTATAACACACAAACGATGCAGTCTTGCAGAAGAAACCATTCGTGCCTGCATGTGTTTAAAATCATGGTGGATGAGTGATTTGTGAATAATTTTTTTGTAAAAAATAATTAATCATTAAATAAACATATTTTTTTCATTTT